>JAJZMN010000157.1 GCA_021850345.1 Actinomycetes bacterium
CCGGCCCCCGCTGGTCAAAGGGGGTGACACGCGGTAATCTTTCCCTGGGGATGGGAGGAGTGCGTGGTTGGAGCACGCCGCTTCTTGGGGAGTCGAGCCTTTCCTCGCCGGCACGGCGAGCCCGCGCCCGCGCGCGGAGACAGTGGCTTCGCCCTGATCGAGGTCATCATCGCGTTCAGCATCCTTTTGATCGCGCTCCTCGGGATCGGCCTCGAGATGGGGACCCAGTACGCGAGCGTCGGCTCGTCGCGCAACGAGCAGACGGGGGACGCGGTGCTGAACCGCCTGCTCGACGAGGCGAGGGCGCTCCCGTACACAGTCGTCGCGAAGGGGCTCAGCAACGCCGACACCACCGCCACCTCCACAACCACTTACATCCAGAAGACGGGGACGGGGACAGCGATCTGGGTGCTCCACGACCCGACACTGGGGTCAGGCAACGGCACAGGGGAGGTCATCAACCACTACTCGCCACCCACGGGTCTGACGCCGCCCCCTCCCTTCTACAAGCACAAGAGCTGCTTTTCTGAACGGGGCACCTCGGTCACATGTACAGGCGCCCAGTTCTTCACGGCTCTCACGTTCCCGACGAAATACCGCTCGACGGTGGTGACAACAGGAGCCGTGAAGACGGTGAAGACGTGGCTGAGCAAGGTCATCCGGGTGACCGTGCTCGTCTCCTGGCGGGCGCCGGGCAACGGGAGCCCGACGGCGGTCACCGGTCAGACGCTCATCTTCGCCAAGACAGTCGCCTGCACGAGCCTCGGCCTCCTCACCACCCCGAGCCCTGCCTCGTGCCAGCCCAACTTCACGGTGTCGGCGCACGCCGGAGGTGGAGTCATCGCGATCAAGCCCGCCTCGGGGGCTTCGACAGCGATCAAGGGCCTGTCCTTCTCGAGCTTCGACCTCCTCTTGCCCGGAACCTCCTCGAGTCAGACGCTCACGCAGACCTCCACGGTGATCGGGACGTCCAACGGATCGGGCGGGACGATCTCCCCGACAACCGCCCTCGACCAGGAGTCGCTCGTGATCACGAAGGCCACCAACGACCTGGCGACGGGCACGAGCGACGACCAGACCCTCACCCTCACCCAGACGGCCACGGCGCTCACGTCCACCTCGACGACATCGGACTACTCCATCACGGCGACGCCGTCGTCCACGGACTCTGGGACCTCGACGAGCACGACCTCTGCCACGACCGCCCATGCCTGCACGAATTTCACAGGGACGGCCGTCACCACGGCACTGCCGTGCGGCTACGGCAACGCTGCGCAGGGTGGCACCGTCGTCCTCGGCGCGACGCTCGGCTCGGCCGGTGCCGTCACACTCGTCCGGGTCGCCGCGACATCGAGCCACCCCGACCGCGTCCTCACCGAGCGCTACGCCAGGGCCGCGGGGCTCACATGCCCGACAACCTCCAAGAGCGGCTGCATCAATGCCGCCGCCCGTGGGGGTCTCGGGACAGTGGAGCTCGCAGGACTCCCTGCGAACGTCACCGCGCCTGCGGGGTGGCTCGGCTACCTCGTAAAGCTCTCCGGCTTCCGGGCAAGGGCGTCAGCGTGGGCTCGGAGCGCATCGACGTGGCTGTCGGGGACGATGACAACAACAACAGCGGCCAACAAGGTGTCCGGGACGCTCAGCTACTACGACGGCTCGGGGTACGCGACAATTCCCGTCGGCTCCTTGGCACAGTCGGTACCGAGCTCGACCTTGACCGTGACCACCGGGACGATCACGGTCAAGACCATCCCACACCTCGTCGTCGGCGGAGCAGCGTGCAAGGTGACGACAACATCGTCGCAGCCAGGACTTGCGCACCGTGAGCAGTGCTCCATCTCGCCGCTCTCCGGGACCATCACATACGTCGTCACCGACGGGAGCACACACATCGCCGACTTCACGATGACAGTCGGGCTCGGGGCCGTGTCCGCGACCGCGAGCTATCAGGTGGCGACGTGAGACGCGGCGAGGAGGGCTTCTCCGTCCTCGAGATGCTCATCGCGATGATGATCGGGATGGTGCTCCTCGGGCTCGTCATGGTGTCGCTCTCGACGTTCCTCCAGACCGGCTACGACGGGGTGGCCTCCGGCCAGGCGAACGACAACGCGGCGCTCACGATGACAGTCATCCGGCGCCAGGTCGTGAACGCCGACGTCCTCTACAACCCCGCCAACGAGGGCTCGAATGCCGGGCCGACAATCCCGAGCGGGTTCTCCCTGCGCATGCTCACGGCAGGGGCCCGGACAACGGCCCCGCCCGAGACAGTGCTCGGCACGATCACAGTCCCGACGTGCGTCCAGTGGCGTCTTCTCAGGACAGGAAACCTCCAGGACCGCTCGTGGCCGACAGGTCATCCGACAACAGTGCGCTCGTGGCACACGGTGATGAGCGGACTGGTGAACCCCCGCCCCACAACACCGCCGTTCAAGCTCGACATGACCGGTGCCTACCAGCACCGCGTTCTGAAGCTCACCTTCATGCTGCCCGAGACAGTGAAGTCCACAGGGACGAGCCTGACGCTGCGCTCCTCCGTCACCGCGCTCGACGCCCAGTTCTTCGCCCCCACAGCGAGTGAGTACTGCTCCCCGGTGCCGACGCCATGAGATCCTTCCTCACTCGACGCGTGCACCGCCACGGGTGCGACACTGACGACGAAGGCTTGGCTTTCATCCTCGTCGTGGTGGTCATCGCCTCGGTGATGGCGGTCCTCGCAGCGACGCTCTTCCACGTGGCCTTGGACAACATCTCCACCTCACAGCGGATGGTGCTCCAGGAGCAGGCCCTGCAGGCCGCCGAGGCGGGCGTCGACCTCGCGTACCAGGGCATCGAGGCGGTGACACTGTCGTCGCCGACAA
>JAJZMN010000127.1 GCA_021850345.1 Actinomycetes bacterium
CCACCCCCCGCACCTCCACCGCCCGCACCTCCACCTCCACGGCCAACCCGAACCCGACCTCCGCCCGCGCCGGCGGCCCTTCCCCCAAGCGCCTGGTGGTGCCGCCAACGCCGACGGCGCCGCCGGAGCGCACCCCGCCGCTCGTGCTGGTCATCTTCGGAGCGTCCGGCGACCTCACCTCGAGGAAGATTCTGCCTGCGCTCGCCGATCTGGCAGACCGAGGGCGACTCGCGGACGAGTTCACCGTGATCGGTGTCGCGAGGACCGAATGGAGCGACGACGAGTTCCGGCAAGCGGCACTGAAAGATGCGCAGTACGGCGGCGAGCGGTGGCGCAAGCTCGTCGAGCGGTTCCGGTACATCCCGGGCGAGTACGCGGCGACCGAGACCTTCGACCGGCTGAAGGGGCTGCTCGCGGAGGCCGACGAGCGCTACGGCACCCAGGGGAACCGCGTCTACTACCTCGCGACGATCCCGTCCGTCTTCGCCATGGTCGCTGAGGCGCTCGCCAAGGAGGGCTGCAACGTCCCCGGCGATGGCGGACAGTTCGTCCGGCTGGTGGTGGAGAAGCCCTACGGCCACGACCTCGAGAGCGCGCTCACGCTCGACGACGCGGTCCACCGCGCATTCCACGAGGACCAGATCTTCCGGATCGACCACTACATGGGGAAAGAGACGGTCCAGAACGTCCTGGCGCTGCGGTTCGCGAACGCCATCTTCGAGCCCGTGTGGAACCGCCGGTACGTGGAGCAGGTGCAGATCACCGTCGCAGAGAGCATGGGCGTCGAGCACCGCGGCGGCTTCTACGAGACCGCGGGCGCACTGCGTGACATCGTGCAGAACCACGTGATGCAGGTGCTCGCCCTCACCTTGATGGAGCCGCCGACGGGGATGGACGCGACGCACATCCGCGACGAGAAGGTGAAGCTCTTGAAGGCGGTCGACATCCCGACGCCGGACGAGGCGGTCGACAAGTCCGTGCGGGGGCAGTACCTGCACGGCGTCGTCGACGGCGTCGCGGTCCCCGGGTACCGCCACGAAGAAGGGGTCGCTCCGGACTCGCTGACCGAGACCTACGTCGCGCTCCGGCTCCGTGTGGAGAACTGGCGGTGGGCCGGCGTCCCCGTCTACGTCCGGACCGGCAAGCGGCTCCCGGCGAGGGTGACCGAGGTGGCGCTCCAGTTCCACAACGTGCCGTTCCTCGCCTTCGAAGGAGAGCTCGCGAGGCAATTGCGCCCCAACACCCTCGTCCTTCGGATCCAGCCCGACGAGGGCATCAGCCTCCACTTCGGCGCGAAGGTGCCCGGTGAGGAGTTCCGGGTGCAGTCGGTCGCGATGGACTTCCTCTACGACAGGGCGTTCGGCGGCGACCGCGGAAGCGACGGCTATCCCCGGCTCCTGCACGACGCGATGTGCGGCGACGCGACCCTCTTCATCCGCACCGACGAGGTGGAACAGGCGTGGCGGATCGTCGACCCCTACCTCGAAGCGTGGTCCGAACCGGGAGGCGGGCTGCATTTCTATCCCGCCGGCACCTGGGGCCCCCACATCGCCGACCTCCTCCTCGAGCGCTCCGGCGACTCGTGGCGGGTCCCCGAGCTATGACCGACAGGACCGACAGGACCGACAGAGAACCGACATGAGCGACATGACCGACATGAGCGACAGGAACGACATGACCAACAGGACGGACAAGACCCACCGAATTGGGGCCGCGTCCCCCGGCGGCCGGCCCGGCGCGGCGGCCCAGGATCGCGCCTGGGCAGCACCCCCGCACGCCGAGCTCCTCGCGGCCGGCCTCGAAGAACTCGTGACCGCGGCCGCAGCCGTGCGCGACCGTGCGCACGGCACCCGGATCACCTACTCCCCGAAGGTGTTCATCCCGCTCACGATGCTGTGCCGCGACCGGTGCGGCTACTGCACGTTCGCCAAAGCCCCCGCGCGGCTGGAGGCGCCGTACCTGTCGATGGAGGAGGTCCTCGAGATCGCGCGCCGTGGCCGTGACGCCGGCTGCAAGGAGGCGCTCTTCACGCTGGGCGAGGCCCCCGAGGACCGCTATCGCGTCGCCGCGCAGTGGCTCGCCGACCACGGCTACGACTCCACCGTGGACTACCTCGTTGCGTGTTGCCGCGCGGTGGTCGAGGAGACCGGTCTCCTCCCCCACGCGAACGCCGGCGCGCTCGGTGAGGCCGAGCTCGCCGCGCTTCGGGCGGTCTCGGCCAGCCAGGGGATGATGGTCGAGTCGCTCCGCGCCGACCTCGTGGCCCACCGCGGCGCGCCCGACAAGGACCCGGCGCGGCGGCTCGCCACCTTGGAGGCGGCCGGCAGCCTGTCGGTGCCCTTCACGACGGGGATCCTCGTCGGGATCGGTGAGGACAGGGCCGACCGGCTCGCCGCGCTCTCGGCGATCGCCGCAGCGCACCTCCGGCACGGCCACGTCCAGGAGGTGATCGTCCAGAACTTCGTGCCCAAGCCCGGCACCAAGATGGCGCGGCATCCCGCCTGCTCCGCCGAAGAGCTCGTCTGGACGATCGCCGCCGCGCGCCTCGTCCTCCCACCCGGCGTCCATCTGCAAGCGCCGCCCAACCTCTCCGAGGATCTGGCCCCTCTCCTTCGCGCGGGGATCGACGACTGGGGGGGCGTGTCGCCGGTGACCCTCGACCACGTCAACCCCGAGCGGCCTTGGCCCGCCCTCGACGCGCTAAGGCGTGCGACCGAGGCGGAGGGGTTCGCCCTCGCCCCGCGGCTCACGATCTACCCGGAGCTCGCGGCCGAGCCGGAGCGGTGGCTCGACGAGGCGATGCGCTTCTCGGTGCTCGACG
>JAJZMN010000230.1 GCA_021850345.1 Actinomycetes bacterium
CGTCCGACGACGACGACGACGACCCCGCCGGCGTCGAGGCGAACGGACAGGGTACCGAGTGGCACAGCGCCACAGGGTCGGTGCCAGTCGGCGCGCACGTGGCGGCGCATGCCGCCGACGCCGCGCGTGAAGCCAGTCCCTCCCACGACCCTCTCACGACAGGCACGGCCACCACAGTCGGCTCGCTGGCGGACGACGCAGGCGGTGACGACGAGACGCCGCGTCCTGCGACGAACGGAGCTGCAGGGATGGCCGCCGACCGGATGGAACGCGTGGACGCACCTGGCGAGGCACAGCCGACCGCCGATCCCTTGCTCCCTGCGCGGCGAAGGAGCGAGCAGGTCGGCGACACGGCCGTCGCAGCGCCCCCCGAAACCCCCCGCCCGCCCGAGCGGTCGCCGCTGCAGTCGCCCGGCGCGGGCGCGCACCACGCGTGGGTGTCGGGGGTGAGCCTGACGGCCGCCGAGCTGTGCGCGGCGTCGGGGCTGACTCCCCAGGTCGTCGCCTCGCTCGAGGCCTGTGGGCTGCTCGCGCCGATGTCGATCGCCGGTGGCCAGTTCTATGACGAGGAGGCGCTCATGGTCGCCAAGCTCGCGGAGGCGTTCGAACGGTTCGGGATCGAGCCTCGGCATCTGCGCCTCTTCCGCAACGCCGCCGATCGAGAGGTCGGTCTGATCGAGCAGGTCGTCGCCCCGCTCCTGCGGCAGCGGAACCCCGAGGCGCGCCAGCGGGCGATCGAGGCGGCGGCGGAGCTCGCCGGGCTCGGGCAGAGCTTGCGTGCTGCACTCGTGCGCAGCGAGCTGCACCGGCAATTTGGGACCTGAGGACGCCGCCGCGCGCCCCGGAGCATCACGCTACATTGCTCTTATGGTCGAAGTCCGCCTGAGAGCCGTGCGTGTCGACCTCCAGTCGAACACGCCAGTGCTGCTGCTCCAGGAGACCGAGGGTGAGGGACGCACCCTGCCCATCTTCATCGGTACCCCCGAAGCGGCGGCGATCGCCTATGCCCTGCAGGGGGTGTCGACGCCGCGACCGATGACCCACGACCTGATCCACGACATCCTGTCGTCACTCGAAGTCTTGGTCGAGCGTGTCGTGATCACCGAGCTGCGGTCGTCGACGTACTTCGCGGAGCTCCATCTCCGCCGTGGAGCGGAGCGCTCGATCGTCTCGAGCCGCCCGTCCGACGCAGTCGCCGTCGCGGTACGTACGGGCAGCACGCTGTACGTCGCCGACGAGCTCATGGACGCCGAGGGCATCCTGCTCAGCATCGAGCCGTCCGAGGACGACGATGAGGAGGAGAGCCCCGACGAGCTCGTTGGCCAGTTCCGCCAGTTCCTCGACTCCATCAAGCCCGAAGACTTCTCGGGCTGAACCATCGCCATTTGGCGGTCCGCCTCATTGCAGGCTCGGTCGTACGAGCACGCGGCCGCGGACGCGCGCCGAGAGCACGTCGCGCAGGATCTCATCGAGCCCGCCGAGACCGATCTCGCGCGCCACCATGGCGTCCACGACATCGTCCGACAAGATGTCGCCGATCGTCTGCCAGATCTCGCGGCGCGCGGCGATCGGCATCTCCACCGAGTCCACCCCCAGAAGGTCGACGCCGCGGACGATGAAGGGGTAGACGCTCGTACGCAGCTCGGTCCCGCCGGTGAGCCCGCTCGCTGCCACCGCGCCGCCGTAGCGCAAGGAGCGAAGCACGCCAGCGAGCGTCTCTCCACCGACGCAGTCCACTGCGCCGGCCCAGCGTTGCTCCCCGAGCACGCGCCCTCCGGCTCCTGCGACCTCGTCGCGCCCGACGACACGTGCGGCGCCGAGCCCTTGGAGGTACGCGTGCTCGGACTCCTTGCCGGTGCTGGCGACGACCTCGTAACCCTGCCCAGCCAAGGCGGCCACGGCCATGCTGCCGACGCCGCCGGTCGCTCCGGTCACGAGCACTGGGCCCCGTGTGGGGGTGACGCCCGCGCGTCGGAGCTTGTGCAGTGAGAGGACCGCCGTGAACCCGGCGGTACCGATCGCCGCCGCGCGGCGCGGCGTCAGACCGTCGGGGAGCACCACCACCCAGTCCGAGGGAACCGACGCCCGTTCGGCAAACCCGCCGTGGCGTTCGATACCGAGGCCGTAGCCGTGCACGAGGACATGGGCGCCGTCAGGGACCGCGGGGGTGTTGCTGGACGTGACGACGCCCGCGAGGTCGACGCCGGGCACGAGGGGAGAGCGGCGTGCCACACGGTTGCCGGGCACGGTCACCATCGCGTCCTTGTAGTTGACCGCGGACCACTCCACGTCGACGAGAACGTCACCGTCGGGAAGGTCCGTGTCTTCGAGGCGCTGCACGGCGGTCTCGACGTCGTCGTCGTGGCGGGTGGCAACGAAAGCGGACCAGGGCATACGGCCTACTGTACGTCTCCTCGGCGCAGGTCCCGGCTAACGTTGCCATACTGTGAGCACGAGCGCTGTGCGCGCCACGAAGGCGGGTCAGGTCGTTGCACGCGTTCGCCATGCGTACAGCGTGCGCATGGCGCGCTTCGGCCCCGAAGGGGGCGATGCGGCGCTCTACGGTCTGTCCGCGCTGTTCGCGCTGGGCACCGGTCTGCTCGCGGGGCTGTCCGCGTATCGGGTCTGGGCGTGGTTCGCGCTCGGCCCGTACGCCGCGGCCGCGCTGGTGTCCGCGCTCCTCGCGCGCCGCCGGGCCCGCCTCGGGGCCGCGATCTCGTCACGAGGGAGTGGCCGGCGCAGGCGTTTGGGGTCCGCGAGGGCCTGGACCCTCGTCTTGCTGCTGGTCGGCGCGACGCTCGCGCCGCTTGCCGTCGAGGTGTCGTTGCGCAACGACGGGCCGCCCAGCTCGCACGTACAGCCCGAGGTGGTGGTGATCGCCCGAGCCGGCACACGGCTGTCGAAGGGCAAAGACCCCTACTATGCCATCGTCCGACACGACGGCCGGGTGGAGTCCGCGGTTCCCGGCCAACCGGTGTACGAATCGTTCTTCCCCTACCTGCCGCTCATGGCGGTCTTCGGCCTCCCGAAGATCGGACGGGGTCCGGTCCGTGTCACCGACACGAGGGTGCTGTTCAGCATCGTCACGCTCCTGGTGGTGGGCGCAGCCTTGCTGCTCCTGCGCGCCCCGAGAGACCACAAGGTGCGGACGCTGCAGTTCCTCACCGTGCTGCCCAGCGCCGCGCTGCCGCTTGCCACCGGCGGTGACGACCTGCCGATCGTCGCCTTCCTCTTGCTCGCCATGGCGCTCGCGCAGCGCCGGCGGCCCGGCTGGAGCGGCATCGTGTTCGGGATCGTCTCCGCCATGAAGTTCACCGCGTGGCCGCTCGCGGTCCTCGCGCTCTTCGTGGCTCGGGACCGCCAGGGTCGGCGCGCCCCGGTGCCGATGGCGCTCGGCATGCTGCTCGTCGCCGGTCCGGCCGTCGTGCCGTTCGCCCTGTCGAACCTGCGCGCCTTCTTCGACAATGTGGTGCTGTTCCCGCTGGGCGCGTCGGGGGTGACATCGCCCGCCGCGAGCAACCTGCCGGGGCACCTTCTCGTGCTCTATCTGCCGTTCCTCCACACTGCGCTGCCTGCAGCGGTCGCGTTGGTCGGCGGTGCGGTGGTGCTGCGCCGCCTCGTCCGCCGTCCGCCCGTGAGGGCGGGAGAGGTGCTGATGCTCACCGGTTGGATCATGCTCGTGGCGATCGCGTTCGCTCCGGCGACGCGGGTCGGGTACCTGCTCTACCCGGCGGACTTCTTCGTGTGGGCGTGGATGTTCGACGGAGCCGACCGCTCCGAAGCGGCATCGCTATCACCCACGCTCGCTGCCGTCACCTGAGGACGCGGTATCACCGACGGGCAGTGGCGTCCCCCGGCCCGGGGCTACTCGGGGTCGGGCACTTCGAACAGCTCGAGCGTGAACCGGGTGCGGTCACGGGTCGTCGCCGCAGAGAAGGTGGTGGGCGACACGACGACGCCGATCTCCCAGTACCACCCGTCGGTGCTGGCACGCTGCGCGAGCACCTCGATCGCTCCCTTGGGTGCCTGGGTCGTGCTGACGTCGGGTGACGACCAGCCGCGGGCCTTCAGCTCGGCCCGGTAGAAGCCGACCACCGACGCCTGGCTCGCGGAGACCTCGAAGTCCGCCTTGGCGCTGAACTGTGTCGTGCCGCTCGAAGGGGTCGCGGCGGTGCGCGTGGTTCCCGTGGGCACGACGACAGCTGTCAGGACGTCGGTGGGGGGTGTGCCGGGAGTCTCGATCGGGCGTAGCAGCGCGGCGGCGGGCTCTGCGACGAGGGCGGTGCCGGCCACGTGGCGAGGATGGGGGGCGGACGTCGACGTCGAGCTGCCCTGGACCGCCGCCCCGATGCCGAAGAGCAGCAACAGGGCCGCCGCGATCCCGACGACCACGAGCGCCGGTCGCACGCTGGGCGTCGTCGCACGGGGGCGGCCGGGAGAAGGGCTCACCGGATCACGACCGCCTTCGACACGAGCCATGTGTGCCCAGACTAGGCGTGCAGCGCCGCCGTGAGCGCGACGCTCGGCTCCTCGGATCAAGGGGAAGTCACCTGGACGTAACTACTTTGATGTGACTCCTCGGCTACGATCTGTCTCGTCGGACGAGCGCAGGGAGGGGTCGATGGCCGAGACGGAGCGCACGACGGAGGAGGGCTACCGGGGCCCGCAGGTCTGCGGGATCGTCGGCATCACCTATCGCCAGCTGGACTACTGGGCGCGCACCGGCCTCCTGCGTCCATCGCTGGCTGACGCCAAGGGCAGCGGGAGCAAGCGGCTCTACTCGTACCGGGACCTGCTCGAGCTCAAGGTGATCAAGCAGCTCCTCGACGCCGGCGTCTCGCTGCAGTCCGCTCGCCGCGCCGTCGACTGCCTGCGCGAGGACCTCGGCGCCGACCTGGCGTCAGCCAAGCTCGTGCTGACCGGCACCCGATCGGTTCTCGCCAAGTCGAACGGCGAGGTCGTCGATCTGCTGGCCGGCGGACAGGGCGTGTTCAACATCGTCCCGCTGTCGGGGGTCGTCGACGAGCTGGACGCGGCGATCGTCGACTTCGGCGCGTCGGTCCCCCTCGCGGCAAGTGGGCCATCCGAGGGGCGCGCGACGCGAGCGCACCGACGGGTCGCCGGGGCGTGAGCGTCTGCGACGATGCAGTGAGGAGTGGGCGCCCGCATCCACGCTGCTGGCATCCTTCGGCGAGCCCGGCGGCGCGCGTGCGGTTCGCGCACCCTTCCGAACGTCTCTTCGCCGCGCTCTTGGACGCCCATGGTGTGCACTGGGAGTACGAGCCGGTGGAGTTCCCCCTGCGCTGGGACGACGACGGCGCGCCTGCGGGGGGTTTCCGCCCGGACTTCTGGCTGCCCGACCATGGATGCTTCGTCGAGCTCACGACGGCGGACCAGCGGCTCGTCACCCGCAAGAACGCCAAGGTCCGCCAGATGCGCGCGCTGTACCCCGAAGTCGACGTCGTGGTCGTGTACCAGCGAGACTTCGTGGAGCTGCTCGCCCGTCACGGTCTGGACCCGACGGCGCTGGGGGCGGCGTGAGCCGCCGATCGTGCCCGAGCGCGGCGGGGGACGCGACATAGGCTGCACGTGATGACCGCGGTGGCACGCGATGCCGG
This sequence comes from Actinomycetes bacterium, assembly GCA_021850345.1. The sequence goes on from JAJZMN010000230.1 coordinate 5,619, forward strand.
CGCCGGTACCGGCGCTTCGTCTCCTGCGGCTCGGCTGCGCCGCACCGTCCTGCATGCATCGCACGCCGCCCTCGGCGCCAAGCTCGTCGAGTTCGGTGGCTGGGAGATGCCCGTCGCATACCCGACGGGAACCGTCGCCGAGCATCGCGCGTGCCGCACCGGCGCCGTCGCGTTCGACGTGAGCCACCTCGGCACCGTGCGTGTCGAGGGGTCCGACGCCTTCGACACGCTGCAGCGGACCCTCACGAACGACTTGCGTCGCATAGCCCCGGGGCGGGCGCAGTACACGCATCTGCTCGACGAGGACGGCTCCGTCGTCGACGACATCATCGTGTGGTGGGTGGCCGAGACCCGCTTCGACGTCATGCCGAACGCGTCGAACACGGCGAGAGTGCGCGCGGCGATCGGCGGCACCGACACGACGCCGACACGAGCGGTGATCGCGCTGCAAGGGCCCGCGGCGCGCGAGCGCCTCAGCACCGTCGCGCCCGCGGCGGCGACGGTGCCGCGCTTCGGCGTCGCCTCGTTCGAGTGGGGCGGCGCGGACTGCCTGGTCGCGGGGACCGGGTACACCGGTGAGGACGGCGTGGAGTGCGCGGTGCCCGTGGACGTTGCTCGTGGCTTCTGGGAGGCCGTGCTCGCCGCCGGGGTGCAGCCAGCTGGTCTCGGTGCGCGCGACACCTTGCGTCTGGAAGCCGGCTTGCCACTGTACGGCCACGAGCTCGGACCGGGCATCACGCCGCTGCAGGCGGGGCTCGACTGGGTGGTCGGCTGGGGAAAGGGCGAGTTCTCCGGACGTGCCGCGCTCGAGCGCGAACGGGCATCCGGGCCGCGGCGCCGGCTCCGCGGGCTGCTCGCCGATGGGCGCCAGCCTCCGAGAGACGGAGCGGTGGTCGAGGGCGGTGGCGTCAGGGTCGGCACGGTGACGAGCGGCAACTTCTCGCCGATGCTCGAGCGTGGCATCGCCCTCGCGTTCGTCGACACCGCGCCACGCGTCGTCGACGGCGACCGGTTGACCGCCGTGGTCCGTGGCCGCGAGATCCCCGTGCAGGTGACCGGGCAACGGTTCTGGCCGCCGAGCGACGACACCGTCGCAGCCGCGAGGAGGAGCTGATGGCCGACTATCTGCCGCATACTTCCGAGGAGATCGCGACCATGCTGGCGTTCCTGGGGCTCGACGACCTCGACGACCTGTTCTCGTCGGTGCCGGCAGCGCTCCGCCTGGCCGGCGGGCTCGACCTCGCACCGGGCGAGCCCGAGCCCGACGTCTTCGCCCACGTGGCCGAGCTCGCCCGGGCGAACGCCGCGCGAGAGCTCGTGTGCTTCGCTGGTGCCGGTGCCTACGATCACGAGGTGCCGCCGGTCGTCCGTGCGCTCGCCGGCCGCTCGGAGTTCGTGACCGCCTACACGCCCTACCAGCCCGAGGTGGCCCAGGGCGTGCTCCAGGCGGTGTTCGAGTACCAGACGATGGTCGCTCGCCTCGCCGGCCTCCCGGTCGCCAACGCGTCGCTCTATGACGGCGCGGGCGCCCTCGTCGAAGCCGTGAACCTCGGAGTTGGGGCGACCGGGCGCCAGCGCGTCTGGGTCTCGGCGGGCATCCATCCTCACTGGCGCCGGTGCCTGGCGACGTTCTCCGAGGGGTCCGGGCACGACCTTCGCATGGTGCCGCTCGAGGAAGGCCGCACGGTGTGGCCGGACGACACCGCTGCCGGTGACGTGCCGGGGGTCGTGGTCGTCGGGTACCCGAACTACCTCGGCTGCATCGAGGACGTGGCCGCGGCGCGTCGGGTCGCCGACGCCCACGGGGCGCTGCTCGTCGTCGCTGCCGATCCGGTCGCCGCCGGCCTGCTGCGTTCGGCGGGGGAGTGGGGCGCGGACGTGGTCGTCGGCGAAGGGCAGGTGTTCGGGACGTCGCTGTCGTTCGGCGGTCCGTACCTCGGTCTGTTCTGCTGCACCCTCGAGCAGGTCCGCCGGCTCCCCGGGCGCCTGGTCGGCGAGACGGTGGACGTGGAGGGCAGGCGGGCCTACGTGACGACCCTTCGTGCAAGAGAGCAGGACATCAGGCGCGAGAAGGCGACGTCGAACGTGTGCACCAACCAGACGCTCATGGCGGTCACCGCTGCCGTGCAGCTCGGATGGCTGGGCACCAGCGGGCTGGCCGAGGTGGCCCTGCGGTGCGCCCGCGGGACTCGCTATCTGCGCGAATCGCTCGGCGGTCTCGACGGCGTGGTCCCGCTCACCGGCGACGTGCCGGTCGTACGCGAGCTCGCGCTGCGCACCGCCGTCCCTGCGCGCACCGTCGTCGAGCGCGTCGCCACAGAGGGGTTCCTGGCGGGCGTGGCGCTCGCCGACCTCGCGGGTGAGGAGGGTGACGGCTCGATCGGCCCGGACGATGCCGTCCACGGCCTGCTCGTCTCCGTCACGGAGCGACGAACGCGTGCGGAGATCGACGGGTACGTGGCGGCACTGGACAAGGCGGTGCGGTCGTGAGCGGTGCGGCGGCGGGCGGGATGGCACGCAGCGCGCCGCTCATGGGCCGTGACACCGAGCCCACGATCTTCGAGCTCTCCGAGCCGGGCCGTCGGTGCTGGCAGCTGCGGACCACCGGCGTGCCTGCGTGGAGCGCCGAGGAGCTCGTGCCGGCCGAGCATCGGCGCACGCGCCCCGTACCGCTCGCCGAGGTGTCCGAGCGTGACCTGGTCGGGCACATGACGCGCCTGTCGCACCGCCAGTTCTCCGTCGATCTCGGCGCGTACCCACTGGGATCTTGCACCATGAAGTACAACCCGAAGGTGTGTGACGAGGTCGCATCGCTGCCCGGCCTCGCCGACGTGCATCCCGCGGCCCCTGCGAGCATGACGCAGGGATGGCTTGCGCTCTTGGTGGAGCTCGAAGAGGCGCTCTGCGCGGTGACGGGTATGGCAGGGGCGACGTTCCAGCCTGCGGCAGGTGCAGCGGGGGAGCTGACCGGGCTGCTGGTCATGCGCGCCTACCACGGAGCGAACGGCGAGGAGCGCCGGCGCGTCGTCATCCCGGACTCGGCGCACGGCACGAACCCCGCGTCCGTGTCGCTGGGTGGCTACGAGGTGACGACGGTACCGTCCGACGACCGTGGATGCGTGGACATGGCGGCGCTTCGCGCGGTGCTCGACCGCGACGTGGCGGGCATCATGCTGACGAACCCGAACACCCTCGGCCTGTTCGAAGAGGGCATCGAAGAGATCGCGGGCTGCGTCCACGACGTCGGCGGGCTCTTGTACTACGACGGCGCGAACCTGAACGCGATCCTCGGCGTCGTGCGACCGGGCGACATGGGCTTCGACATCGTCCACCTGAACCTTCACAAGACCTTCGCGACGCCGCACGGCGGCGGTGGTCCGGGGGCGGGGCCGGTGGCGGTGTCCTCGCAGCTGGTCGACTTCCTCCCCGGGCCGCGCCCGGTCAGACGTGCGGACGGCCAGGGCTACGAGTGGCTGTGGCCCGCGCGCTCGATCGGGCGCGTGCACTCCTGGCACGGCAACGCACTGGTCCTCGCCCGCGCGCTCGCCTACATCCGCGTCCATGGCGCCGACGGGCTCCTGCGAGTCGCTGAGCGCGCGGTGCTGAACGCGAACTGGCTGCGCACGCGGCTTTCGGGCACCTTCGACGTGCCGTTCGACCGTCCCTGCATGCACGAGGTAGTCCTTGCGGCCGCCACGCTGCGCCGCAAGTACGGGGTCCGCGCGCTCGACGTCGCCAAGCGTCTGTTGGAGGAGGGCTTCCACGCGCCGACCGTGTACTTTCCGCTCGTGGTGGACGAGGCGCTCATGATCGAGCCGACCGAGACCGAGAGCCTGCAGACCCTCGAGGCACTGGCTGGCGCGTTCGAGCGGATCGCCGCGGAAGCCTCCCGGGAGGGTGGCGCGGCAGCGGCGCACGCGGCGCCCAGGACTACGCCCGTCGGGCGGTTGGACGAAGCACGGGCAGCCCGCCACCTCGTGGCCACCTTCGACGCTCGCCCTTCCTCGGCTTAGGCGGTGTGGCGCGCCGGGGCCGCGTCGGTGCGCTGAGGGTGCTCGACGCGTTGGAGGCACTGGATCTGGGGGGAGGTGTCGAGGAGCCAGATGCCGCCGAAGAGCATGGCGAGGCCGGCTGCGATCCCGGGCAGCCAGAGCCCGGTGCGGATGTGCTCGTGGAACAGCGCGATGCCCAAGGTGATGGCGACCGAAGGGCTCACGGCGTCGACCAAGCCGTGCTCGAAGCGCGCGATCGTCGCCTTCATGAGCGCCGCCTGGGTACCGAGCACGAGTGCGGCGCCGATCGCGTAGAGCGACGAGCGCAGCGCCCCCTCCCGGCGCTGCCCCGCCCCGACCGCGAAGACGGCGAGCCCCACCGCCAAGCCGAGGGCGACCGAGACGGTGCCGAACCACGTCCGTGCCGACATCTGCATGCCGCGCCAGCGAATCGAGATCGGCAACGCGAACAGCAGCTCGCTCACGACGAGCGGTTGGACGAGGACAAGGGGTCCGTAGGAGAGGGCGAGGGCTTCGAGCACATAGGAGAGGAAGGCGAAGCCGATGCCGAGCAACCACAACGGGTCGTGGGCGAGGTCGAGGATCAGGCGGAAGGAGAGCGCCTCGTTCTCCGGCCGGGTGCTCGCTGCACGCTGCTGGAGCACGCCGGCGGCGGCGAAGCTCCCACCGGCTGCGAGCGCCGCGATGATCGCGACGATCCGCGTCATCGTCGGCGCGCCGCGGCGTCTACGAGGCGGCCGTCGAGCGGGTGCGCCGGCTGAGGAAGTGGACGAACTCGGATCCCTCGCGCAGTCGCCGGCCCACTGTGGCGGGCCGCCGCACGAGCTCGGCGGACAGCTCCGCGAGCTTGCCAGCCCGGAAGTAGAACCGCTTGTAGAACGTGTCGAGGGAGTCGAGGATCTCGGTGCGCGCAAGGTGCGGGTACTCGAGCGACGCGAGCTGCGTCCCCTCCCCGCTCACAAGCGTCGCGCCGTCCTCGTCGTCGGGCAGCCAACCGTTCTCCATGGCCTGGCGATAGAGCTCGGTCCCCGGGTAAGGGGCTGCGACCGACACCTGGATCGTATGGGGGTTCACCTCGCGTGCGAAGTCGATCGTCTGCTCGATCGTCTCCTTGGTCTCGCCCGGCAGTCCAAGGATGAAGGTGCCGTGGACGGTGATGCCGAGGTCGCGACAGTCCTGCGCGAACCTGCGTGCGCGATCCACCTTCAACCCCTTCTTCACGTTGTTCAGTACCTGCTGGTTGCCTGATTCGTAGCCGACGACGAGGAGGCGCAGGCCGTTGCGCGCGAGCACCTCGAGCGTTTCTCGGGGCACGTTCGCCTTGGCGTTGCACGACCAGGTCATACCCAAGCGTCCGAGCCCACGTGCGATCTCTTCTGCGCGTGGACGGTCGTCGGTGAAGGTGTCGTCGTCGAAGAAGAGCTCCTTCATCTCGAAAAAGAGCGTCTTGGCGAGCGCCGCTTCCTCGACGACGTGCCCCGCGCTGCGCGTGCGGTACCGGTGCCCACCGACCGTTTGGGGCCACAGGCAGTAGGTGCAGCGAGACCGGCAGCCGCGCCCCGTGTAGAACGAGACGTAAGGATGCCGGAGGTATCCGATCGCGTAGTTCGCCGGGTCCAGGTTGCGCCGGTAGACGGGAACGACGAAGGGAAGGCGGTCCATGTCCTCGAGAACCGGGCGGTCGGGATTGTGCTCGATGACGCCACCGGGCGACCGGTAGCTGATGCCGGCGATCCCGCGGAGGGGTCGCCCCTGGGCGATCTCGCCGATGGTGAAGTCGAACTCCTCGCGGGCGACGAAGTCGATGGCGGGGGATGCCGCGAGGGACCGTTCTGGCTCGACGGCGACCTTCGCGCCGACGAGCCCGAGGAGCAACGATGGGTGCTCCTGCTTCATCGCCTCGGCCACCTCGACGTCGCCGCGAAAGCTCGGCGAGCTCGTGTGCAAGACGGCCAGGTCGAAGTCGCGCGCACGGGGTGCGACGTCGGCCAGGCCGAGCCCGGCGGGCGGTGCGTCGATGAGGACGCTGTGCTCCACGATGGCCGCCGGCTGGGCGAGCCACGTCGGGTACCAGTACGAGCGGATCTCGCGCTTCGCCTGGTACCGCGCGCCGGCGCCACCGTCGAACCCTTCGTAGGAGGGGGGGTTCAAGAAGAGGGTGCGCATCATGGTTGCGTTGCTTCCGCCATCTGTCGGAGGGGCGCGCCGGCGCCGCCCGGGCCGTCGTGGTCCTGTCCTCCCTCGACCGCCGGGTCGCCCGCGGCCGGCACCACCGGCGGCACCAGCTCCAAGTCGAGGTCCGCAAGCGCCGCCCGGAACGCGGGCTCGAAACGGGCCGCGCGCCGTGGCGTCGGTCTCGGGTCGTCGAGCAGGGCGAGCACCGCGTCGGTGGCGTCATCTGGCGTCGGTCCGCACGCTCGCGCACCGCCGACCTCGAGCTCGTGGAGGAGGTTCTCCCTTCCATGGCCCGCCATGACGTCGAGCAACAAGAGCGGGCGTCCCACCACCCGTGCCTCGCTGCAGGTGGTGGCGCCCGGCAGCGTCACGACCGCGTCTGCGGCGGCCATGAAGAGCGGGACATCGTGGACGAAGCCGAAGGGGTGGACATGTGGCTCCGACGCGGCGAGCGCGCGGAACCGCCGCTCGAGCGTCGAACACCGCCCGGCGACTGCGAGCACATGGATGCCGGCACGCGCCATGGCCGCCACGCTCCCTTCGACGATGCCGAAGCCCCATCCGCTGTCGATCACGAGCACGCACGCCTCGTCGCGTGGCAGGCCGAGCTCGGCACGGGCCTTCTCCCGGCTCGGCGCGTCGAAGAAGGCCGGTCGCACCGGCGGGGGAATGACCGCCACACGCGCGCGGGGCAGGTACCGAAGGACCGAGGCCGCAGCGGCCGGTGAGGTGGTGAGGAACAGGTCGGTGCCGTCGGCGACCCACAGCCGGTGCAGCGTGACGTCGGAGCACAGCACGACGGTGCGCACGTCGGGGTGAGAACGCTTGTACTTCGCAGCGGCCGAGGCACCGGTGGCGAACACGCTGAGCACGAGTGCAGGCGGGTCCGCATCGAGCCGTGCGTGCAGCGCGGGGACGAGGCGCGCGCACGCGCTCTTGTCCATCGCGCGTGCGAGGCGGCTGCCCGTGCGCAGATGGGCGAAGTGCAGGCCGTCATAGACGCCGGGAGCGGTGCGTACCACCCGGTCGAAGAGGCGCTGGCCCACGTCGCCGAAGCCGCGCCCGAGGAGGGACATGCAGTCGAGGCTCTCCACGTGCCATCCGTCCGCTCCGAGCACACGAGCGCAGCTCCTCACGAGCATCTCGTGGCCGAGCCCGAGGGACCCAGAGAGCACGATCGCCTTCGGGCATCGCAGGTTCGTCGGCTCCTCCCTGTGCCCCAGATGTCGCCCGGCGAACGCGCCGGCGCCGTCTGCGGCCCGTCGGTCATCATCAGTGGAGTGGCCCCTGGGTACGGCGGCTTGTGGCATGTGACTTCCCGATCTCGTGGTTACCCCGGTTCGACGGTTACCCCGGGTGCTTGCTCCCCATGCCTGCGGGGGTGGATAGGTGCAACCCGGTCGCCGTCGTAGACTCGTGCCGATGCCGCGGGCCGGGACGAAGGAAGTGCCGGCGCACGTGGCGGTGATCATGGATGGCAATGGCCGCTGGGCGGAGTCACGCGGACTGCCACGCACCGCCGGCCATCGCCAGGGTGAGGCCATGCTGGCCGAGGTCGTGCGCGCCGCGGACGATCTCGGGATCCAGTGGTTCACGGCGTATGGGTTCTCCACCGAGAATTGGCGGCGGCCCAAGTCCGAGGTCGACTTCATCCTCGGTCTCCATAAGAACATCTTCGGGCGGCGCCAAGAGATGCATCGCAACAACGTGCGGATCCGCTGCATCGGCCGCCCGGTCTCGGGGACGTCGCGCCTGCCGCGCCGGATCCTGCGGGAGATGAACGAGTCGGTGCGGCTCACCGCTGGCAACACGGGTCTGAACTTCACCCTGGCGTTCGACTACGGCGCTCGGGAGGAGCTCGTCTACGCCACTCGGCATCTGCTTCGCGCGCTCCACGAGCACGAGGGCCGGGGCGAAGCCCTGCCTATCGACGCGGAGACCTTCGCCCGCTATCTCTACGAGCCGGCGATGCCGTCGGTCGACCTGCTCGTGCGCACCTCGGGGGAGACACGGGTGTCCAACTTCATGCTCTGGCAGGCTTGCGGAGCGCCGTTCTTCGTCACCCCGACCTACTGGCCCGACTTCGGGCCCGAGGTGCTCGAGGCGGCCATCGAGTGGTGGCGGCAGACCCGCGGGGATGGCAACGACCAGATGGGCAACCCTGCCAGCAGGTAGTATCGCCAGTTGCACCGTTGGCAACGGCAATGGCGTCTCCGACACCGGAACGTCCCGACGCTGACGCTAGGGGCTCACGGAACGGTCGTCATGGCCACAAAAGACGCTGACGTCGCGAGGTATGTCGATGCTGGGGGAGAGGACGTCGCGACGCCGCGCGCCGGCCACGGTCCGGCACCCGAGCTTGGCTCCGCCCTGGAGCAGCGGGTGGCCGAGGTGTGCGCCCGTATCCTCGCCGAGTGGGGGCGCGTCACAGCGAGCGTCGGCTCCTCCCTGGCAGAGGTAGCGGAGGGCATCGAGCGATCGACGCTCGCCGGCACGCTCGCATTGGCGGAGTACCTGGTCTCTGGCGAGGAGATCGGTCAGGACCGGTCCGAGGTATGGGACCAGGCGGGAGAGGCGCCACTCAGTGGCACGATCACCCTGTCGGGGCTCACGAAGCTGTACCTGACGTGGCGCGATATCTGCTCGGAGATCCTGCGCGAAGAGGCGGCGCGTCGCGACACTGGTCCCGAGACCCTCGCCGTCTGCATGGAGGCGGTGCACCTCGGCTTCGACGTGAGCCTCGTCCGCATGGCGAAGCGCTTCGAGGCGACGCGCCAGGCGCTCGAGCAACGCCTCGCGGAGCACCAGGCCCGCCTCGAGCACGAAGCGCTGCACGACCCGCTGACGGGGCTCGCCAATCGAGCGCTCCTACTCGACCGGATCCAGCACTCGGTGGAATCGATGTCGAGGCAGTCGGGCCGCCCGGCGGTCATCTTCATGGACCTCGACTACTTCAAGTCGGTGAACGACGCGTCGGGGCACTCTGCAGGGGACCAATTGCTGGTCCAGGTCGCGGAGCGCCTCATGGCCGTCGTACGGCCCAACGACACGATCGCCCGTCTCGGGGGAGACGAGTTCGTCGTGCTCTGCGAAGACCTGACCGATCCGCGCGACGAAGCGCTCACCGTGGCCCAGCGGATCTCGGAGAGGTTCGCCGAGCCGTTCGTCCTGGGGGGCCGAGAGGCGTTCGTGGCGGTCAGCGTCGGTGTCGCTGCCGCGAACCTCGGGGACACCGCCGCGAAGCTCCTCGCCCGCGCCGACCAGGCGATGTACCGTGCCAAGCAACTGGGGCGCGGGCGGATCGAGTTTCACGACCCCTCGATCGACCACCAAGACACCCGGCGCGCAGAGCTCGCGACCGCGCTGCATCATGCGCTCGACTACCACCAGCTCTACGTCGTCTATCAGCCCATATGCGACGTCGCCACCCGTCGGCCCCTCACGCGCGAAGCGCTGGTGCGGTGGCGGCACCCCAAATTCGGCAAGGTCGCACCGGCGGAGTTCGTGCCGCTCGCCGAGTGGAGCGGGCTGATGACAGTCATTGGGCGTTGGGTGCTCGAGCACGCGTGCCGTGACTGCGCCGAGTGGCGGCGTGCGTCGGACCCGACGGTGGGCCTCGCGGTGAACGTGTCGGGCCGCCAGCTGGCGAACGGCAGTTTCGCCGACGACGTGGAGCACGTCTTGAAGGAGACGGGCGTGCCACCCGACGCGTTGACCGTCGAGGTCACCGAGTCCCTCCTGGTCTCCGAGCGGGCGCGGGCACGTGCGGCGCTCGAGCGCATCCGAGCGCTCGGCGTGCGCGTCGCCATCGACGACTTCGGGACGGGTTACACCTCACTGTCCTGGCTCGCCCAGCTGCCGCTCGACGTCGTGAAGGTCGACCGCAGCTTCGTGTCGTCGCTCGGCCTGATCGAGCGACACGGTGCGATCGTCGAGGCGATGATCCATCTGGCCCACACCCTCGGCTTCGAAGTGGTCGCCGAGGGCGTAGAGACCGAGGGACAGCTCGCCCATCTGGCGCGCCTTGGCTGCGACGCCGCACAAGGGTTCCTCTTCGGCCATCCTCGGCCGCTCCCCCACGGTGCAGCCGGTCCGGAGGTCTAGGGCCCCTCGGTAACCGAAGCGGACACGGCGCCGCGCCGAGGCGGTCGGCGGGCGGTCACCGCCGCTGCGGCCACGCAGCGTCCAGACCCACGCCCCGCGCAGGCGCCGGGGTGGGCGCCCGATCGCCGTGCCGAGCAGCGAGACCGCGCGCCGAACGTGGCTTGCCCCGCGCGTGACCACCACGTCGTCGACGCGCCACGTGCGCAGCGCAGCCCGCACGGCGTTGAGCTGGCGCGCGGTGCCGGTAGGGAGGGGGCCGGGCACTGTCGCGCCGAGGGCCGTGAGCACACGGTCGACCAGCGGGACGTCGACGGTGGCGAGGGGTCGCCCTGTGGGTGCCGGCACCTTCGCGTACGCGCCGGCGAGCCGAAAGCCCATGCCGTCGACCGCCTGCCAGACCATGGGCGCGGACACTCCTTGGGTAGGGAAGGGGAAGGGGACCGACAGCACCACTGCGCCGTGGGCACGTGCCCCTACCGGTGCGGCGAACCACTGCGGCACGGTGACCGCGCTCGTCGCGAGGGGCACTTGGTACGTCCACCACGGCGCCGCGGCGACCACGAGCCCCCCCAGTGCCAGGAGAGCGCCAGCCGGGTGCAAGGCGGCAAGGCGCCCGGTGCCGGCCTTGCCCGCGGTGCGCCTCGCCAGCGAGCCGGCGAGGAGCGGTCGGGCGCGGTCGATGCCGATGCCGATCACGAGCGCTACGCACAGGTCCACCACGGCGCTGAAACGCTGGGGGATCACGTCGTCGAGCAGCGGCAGCCCACTGAAGAGCCGCCAGGGTACCCACAGTGCGCTCACCCGGCCGGGAGCGACGGAGAGGAGCACGCCGAGCGAGCACCATGCCGCGAACAGCCCCGCGCCGGCCAAGATCCACGCGCCGCGCCGCCGCCAGGACACGAGGAGAGACGCCGCTGCTGCGCAGAGGACCACAGGACCGAGGTAGGACGGCGGCGGGCCCTGGTGCCCGAGGTAGCCGCCGAGGCGTACGAGGGTCGTCCCACGTGCCCCGTAGGCGCCAGGACGCCACAGCGCGTCGAGGGGGTTCCCGGCGACGGCAGCGCTCGCCCACAGCGGTCCGTGCAGGTGCCCGGGACCGGCGAGGAACTCCCACACTGGCCATGCGAGCGTCAGCGCCACGAGCGCGCCTGCCGCCGCGCCCGCTCGCGCGAGCTCGGGGAGGGGTGCGAGCCGTCGGGCGCGCGCACCGACGAGCGCGGCGACGGCCCCCGTCGGTACCCCGACGACCATCACGATGGCGAGGATCTCGCTCGACACGAAGAACTGGAGCGCGCCGAGCGCGCCGAGCGCAAGCCCCCAGCGCGTGCGGCGATCCGGCGCGCCGAAGAGCACCTCGCGCCCGGCCACGACGAGCAACGGCGGGCAGACGAGCAGGCACAAGCCGAGGTGCCCGAGCGCGAGGTTCGTCACGACGAAAGGGCAATAGCCGAAGAGCAAACCGCCGACGAACGACGCCCAGGGCCAGGCTACGAGACGCCGGCAGGCGAACCAGCACGCCCACGCGCTGAGGGCGGGGGAGAGGGTGAGGGCGACGTTGGTCGCCGCGATCGGACCAAGTGACCAGGTGAGCGGCGCGAGGGCGATGCCGACAGGGATCGAGCTCGCGTTGGAAAGGAGGCTGATCCCCCTCGGTGATTGCACGAGCGATGAGAAGAACGGGTCGATCCCGTGGGCGATGGCATAGGCGGGCCAGGCGACGAACCACACGGTCTGGCCAGCGTCGCCGCAGGCGCAGGTGAGGGTGGACGTGAGGTGGCCGTCCCAGGCGTGCCACCACAACGCGACGGCCGGCAGGGCATAGCAGGCGATCACCGCGAGGTGGAGACCGACATGCCGGGCCCGGCGTAGCGCTCGTGCGGGCGCAATCGCCGGCGCGATGCCACAGACGGCAGTCGTCCCGTCGGCGTGCCCGCCGGTCGGCGCGGTCGGCTCAACGACAGGGGCGCCCTGCGGCATGCCCACATCTTGCGCCACCTTGTGGACGCGGTGCCCG
>JAJZMN010000102.1 GCA_021850345.1 Actinomycetes bacterium
GCCGAAGGCCCCGGGGTACTCGGTCCGCAAGAAGTCGACGACACGGTCGACCTGCGCCCTGCCCTCGAGACCGATCTGCGAGGCACCGAGGGGGTCGAGCGGCGCCTCGATGTGGGTCATGTTCAAGACCGCGGTGCCTCGCCCGGGAAAGAAGAACGCGAGCCCGTCACGCCGGATCAAGCCGTAGTGGGTCACCGTGGCTGCCAGGCGGCTCGCGAACTCCTCGGGATCGGGTTGGAAGCGATCATCGACGTGCTCGACGATCGCCTGTTGGGAGCCATAGATCGGGCGGTCCGGGACCCGGCAGGTGAAGCCGGCCTCCCACGCCAAGGAGGCATCACCCGACGCGTCGACGAACCCTGTGGCGCACGCCTCCACGTCGCCGAACCGCGTGGCGAACCGCACCGAGGAGATCCGCCCCGCGGTCACCACGACGTCTTCGATCACCGCGCCGAGCAGGAGATCGATGCCAAGTTCGCCGACGGTTCGCTCCGCCCACCGCGAGAGCGCGATTTCGTCGTAGTACACGGTCGTCGTGTGGTGGTGATTGAAGTACAGGTCGCCATCGGGCCCAAGGGTCTCAAAGATGTCGTCGAAGATGCCGTGCGTGAGCTGGCGACGCTCGGGCGCATTGCCGAACACCCCGCAGAAGAGCCCGATCAAGGAGTTGACCATCTGGCCGCCCAGGACTGGGAGGGAGTCGACGAGGAGCACCCTGCGCCCGAGGCGAGCGGACTCGATGGCCGCAGACAGTCCGGCGATCCCTGCGCCCACCACGCACACGTCCGCGGTCGATCGCGTCGGCGCGGACTCGGCGGGTTTGGTGACCGACGTGACCCGAAGGTCGGTCAGCGGGTGCGGCATTCGGTTCTCCCCCCCGAATCGTGCATGCTCGGCCATGGTAAGCGTGCCGATTACGTTACGGAAATCAGTATTTCTTCTAACCGCCAACAACGTTGTTTATGGCTGAGCATGCGAGGGCTCTCCCTTTCCACCTCCGTGGACCCGCTCGGCACCGCCTGCCCCCGCGTCTCGTGGCGCGACGCGTCCCGGACGCGGGGGTGAACGACGACGTCGGGCCGCCGAAGGGCGCTTCCGACGCGTACGATGACAGCACACGTGCCGTTCGGCACCGACGGGCTCGACGAGACGAGGAGTGGCGGTGCGGGAATTCTCCGGGAAGGTCGCGGTCGTGACCGGGGCGGCAAGCGGCATGGGCCGCGCCTTCGCCCAGCGCTTCGCCCAGGAAGGCATGCAACTCGCGATTGCCGATATCGACGGCGGCGGCCTCGAGAACGCCGCGACGGAGCTGCGAGCCGAAGGGCACCGGGTGCTCACGGTGCGAACCGACGTCTCGAAGCTCGCCGACATCGAGCACCTCGCCGCGACGACCGTCGCCGAGTACGGCACCGTGCACCTCGTGTGCAACAACGCTGGTGTCGAGGGCTACCTCGACGGTGCCATCTGGGAGGCGACCGACAAGGACTGGGCCTGGACGATCGGTGTCAACTTCTGGAGCGTCGTCTACGGGGTCCGGACCTTCGTTCCGCTGCTCCTCGCCAACGGCGACGGTGGTCACATCGTGAATACCTGTTCGATGACGTCGGTCGTGAAGGCAGGCAACATGTACAGCATCGCGAAGCACGCGGTGCTCGCCCTCACCGAAGCGCTCGACACCGACCTGCGCAAGCGTGGCGCCAGCGTGGGGGTGACCGCGCTGTGTCCTGGCATCATCGCCACCCGGCTGTTCCAGGGAAGTCGCAATCGGCCCGACGAGCTGAAGAACGAGGTGCCGACCCCCGGGGCGGCGGAAGGCCAAGAGCTTCGAGCGCGCATGCACGAGCGGCTGTCGCAGGGGATGTCCCCCGAAGAGGTCGCGGAGATCCTCGTCGAGGCCATCAGGGACGGTCGGCTCTACGCGCTGACCGACCACGACTGGGACGACCAGATCGTCGCCCGCAACGACGCCATACTGGTTCGCTAGATGCCAGCGGGACGAGCGGTGGCGCGGGGAGCAGTTGGACACATGCTCATGCGGGAAGGAGCGAGATGACCGTTTCGGCCAGGGCACGAGCGGCGACCGTCCTCGAGCGAGGCAGGCCGATCGACGTCGGCGAGCTGCGCCGACGTGCCGACTGGATCCGGCTCGAGACGATCCGACTGATCGACCAGGCCGGGCTCGGCCACTACTCGAGCACGTTCTCGTGCGCCGAGGCACTGGCCGTCCTCTACTACCACACGCTCCGCCTGGATCCCTGCGAGCCGAGGTGGCCGGATCGGGACCGTTTCGTGCTCGGCAAGGGCCATGTCGCCGTCGGCCAATGGCCGGTGCTGGCTGATCTCGGCTACTTCCCCGAATCCTGGCTCGACGGCTACGGTCGACTCGGCTCCCCGCTCACCGACCACCCCGACATGCGAAAGGTCCCTGGCGTCGACTTCAGCTCGGGGTCACTGGGTCATAATCTCTCGGTCGGCGTGGGAATGGGACTCGGCGTGCGTCTCCACCGAAGCGACGCCCGCATCTTCGTCCTGACCGGAGACGGCGAGCTCCAAGAGGGCCAGGTCTGGGAGGCGGCCATGGCTGCCTCCCACTACCGGCTCGGGAACCTCGTCGCCATCGTCGACGCCAACGGTTTCTCCGGCGGGGGGGCGACCTCGGTGACGATGAACATCGAACCGCTGGCGAGCCGCTTCGAGGTCTTCGGATGGGCGGTCGAGGAGATCGATGGCAACGATGTCGAGGCGCTCGTGCGCACCTTCGACGCCCTGCCCGACCCGAGCGGCGAACAGCCGCGGTGCATCGTCTCGAGGACGCGCAAGGGCAAGGGGCTCGCCGAGATGGAGGCGGTGCCGCAAGCGTGGCACCTCGGGCACATGACCGACGAGGAGCGGACGGCCGCGGTCGCCGAGATCGACGCGAGGCTCCGCCGATGACCAACGTGACGGCCAAGATGGAGGACGTCTTCTCGGAGGAGGCGCAGGCGCAGAGCCCGAACGTCGTCGCCGAGGAGCTCACCCGTCTCGCCGAGGCGCATCCCGAGGTCGTCGTGCTCTCGGCAGACATGGGCGCCGCGCTCGTTCCCGTGCGCCAAGCCTTTCCCGATCGCTACTTCGACCTCGGCATCGCCGAGACCAACACGATCTCGGTCGCAGCAGGCCTCGCTTCGTGCGGTTTCGTTCCCTACGTCGTCTCGATGGCGCCCTTCGGCATGCTGAAGTGCGCCGAGCAGATCCGCACCGATCTCGCGGCCACGAAGATGCCGGTGCGGATCGTCACGCGCCTGTCCGGTCTTGCCATGGGGTTCTTCGGCGTGAGCCATCACGCGATCGAGGACCTCGCCATCGCCCGGAGCATCACGAACCTGACCGTGTGCGCGCCGAGCGATGCCTGCTCCACCCTCGCCCTCCTGCGCTCGACCTTCGACGTCGATGGACCCGTGCTCATCCGTACGAGCGAAGGCGTCACGCGCTCGGTCTACAGCACCGTGCCGACGATTCCTCGGGGTTCGTGCACGGTGGTTCGGCCGGGTGACGACGCGTCGGTGATCGCGACGGGACTGGGCACCTCGGCTGCCCTCGACGCGGCCGAGGCGCTGGCAGCCGACGGCGTCGACGTCAGGGTGATCGACGCCGCCTATCTGAAGCCCTTCGACGAGCAGGCCGTCCTCGAGGCGGCGTCGACCGGTGCGGTCCTCACCGTCGAGGAGCATCATGCTCTCGGCGGTCTGGGCTCGATGGTCGCGGAAGTCCTCGGCCGGCACGGCATGAACGTCCGTCTCGACTCGCTCGCCCTCCCCGACGAAGACCTCGAGGTCGGCGTGCCGGGGGAGCTCATCGAGCACTACGGGATCACCTCGACCGGCATCACCGAGCGCCTCCGCCGTCTCGTCGGCGCCTGAGAGGCTCCGTGCCGTGCGCGCGCTGATCGCCGTCGGCCGCACCGTCGAGGTGACGACGTGGCCCGACCCAGTCCCCCGACCGGGCGAAGTCGTCGTCGCCGTGCACTCGTGCGGGATCTGCGGTTCGGACGTGCACGGCATCGAGCAGGGCCGTGTGGCACATGGTCGGGTCCTCGGGCACGAGCTCTCGGGGACCGTCGTCGCGCTGGGTGACGGAGTCGACTCGGTGCGCGTGGACGATGCGGTGGCAGTCGATCCGCTCGGGGCGTGCGGCCACTGCGACGAGTGCGCGCGAGGGCTCAGCCTGCGCTGTGCAGCCGTACCAAACATCGGCCTCGACGCGCCAGGCGGCTTCGCCGAGTACCTGAGCGTGCCAGCGACTCAGCTGCACCCGCTCGGGCCTGCATCGTTCGAGCAGGGGGCGCGCGTGGAACCACTCGCAGTGGCGCTGCACGCCGCGCATCTCGCCGGCGCCGGTCCAGGGTGCCGAGCCGTGGTCTTCGGGGTCGGCTCCATCGGTCTGAGCGTCGTTCTGGCGCTCCGATCCCTCGGCGCCGCGGAGATCGTCGCCATCGGCAGATCACCCGGACGCCGGAGAGCCGCGGAGGCGGCCGGCGCAGACGTCGTCGACTCATCAGTGATCGATCTCGACTCCTACTTCACCGAGCGCGCCGGCCACTTCGACGCCGCATTCGAGTGCTCCGGCGCCGAGGAGGCCTTCTCGCTGCTCGTGCGCGCCCTCGCCTCCAACGGCAGGTTCGTCGCGCTCGCCTTGACCAGTCAGGTGACGCCGCTGGCGCTCAGGGAGCTCGTTGCGAGGAACTTGCACGTCATCGGGTCGTGCGCCTTTGCGCCGCACGAATTCGCCGAGGCACTCTCGCTCATCGCCACCGGTGCCGTCGATCCGTCGCCGCTCGTCAGCGCGCAGCTGAGCCTGCAGGAGGCCCCAGCGGCATTCCACGACCTTCGCCACCCGCGCGATCACGTTGCGGCGCTCGTGCAACCCTGGCGTCCCGGGCTGCCCGGCGCCCGACCCGGTGCGCACACTCGAGACGCCGTCGAAGGAGGAGAACCGTGACCGCGAGCAGGTTCGAAGGCAAGGTCGCAGTGGTGACGGGCGCAGCCTCCGGCATCGGCAGGGCCGCGGCCGCCCGCCTCGGCGCCGATGGGGCTCGTCTCGTGCTCGTCGACCGAGACGCCGCGCAACTTGCCTCGACCGCGAAGGACCTCGGCGCTGCAGTGCACCTCGAAGCCGACGTCACCGACGAGGTGGCAGTGGACCGCTACGTCACAGAAGCCGAGGCGATCGGCGGGATCGACCTCTTCGTCAACAACGCAGGGATCGAAGGTCGTGTGGCACCCATCGTCGACCTTTCCCTCGAGGACTGGGACCGCGTCCAGGCCGTCAACGCGCGAGGCGTCTTCCTCGGCTTGCGGGCGGTGCTGCGCTCGATGACGAAGGCCGGACGCGGGGGAGCCATCGTGAACACCGCGTCGATGGCCGGCATCAAGGGCGGCCCCAGCTTCAGCCCCTACATCGCCTCCAAGCACGCGGTGGTCGGTTTGACCCGCACCGCGGCATTGGAGGTCGCGTCGAAGGGAATCCGCGTCAATGCGGTCGCGCCCGGCTTCATCGACACCCGCATGCTGCAGAGCCTCGAGTCGGCATTCGGAGCAGACGACCTCGAGGCTGCCCGCCGTCGGCGCGAATCTCTCGTGCCGATGGGCCGTTACGGCAGCCCCGACGAGGTCGCCAACGTGATGGCGTTCCTCCTGAGCGACGACGCGAGCTACCTGACGGGCAACATCGTGCTCGTCGACGGCGGTCTGAACGCCTGAGCCGCCAGCACGTGAACACGACGGAACTCTTTTGTCGTCCGAGCAGGCGACATCGTCACCCCGACACCGTCGACGATCGTCAGTCGTCGTAGACGATGACGCCTCTGATGTTCTTGCCGTCGAGCATGTCCTGGTAGCCCTCGTTCACCTGGTCGAGCGTGTAGCGCCTCGTGATGAGCTCGTTCAGCATCAAGTCGCCGTTCTCCCACAAAGACAGCAGGCGCGGGATGTCGTAGAGCGGGTTCGAAGAGCCGAAGATGGTCCCTTGGATCCGCTTCTGCCAGCCGGTGATGGCCGCGGAGTTCTGGACGATCGTCATGTCGCCCTGCTTGGGGATCCCCGTGATGGTGACGGTGCCGCCCTTGCCCACGATCTTGATCCCCCGGTCGACGACGTCGGCCGTCATCACCCCGACCGTCAGGATCGCGTGGTCCGCCCCCTGGCCCCAGGTGACCTCGGTGACGTACGCCTGGGCTTCGTCGGGATCGGTGAAGGTGCGCGTCGCGCCGACCTTCTCGGCCATCTCGAGCTTGAAGGGCACGGGGTCGACGGCGACGAGGTGCTTCGCGCCGGCGAAGCGCGCTCCTTGCAGCGCGTTGATCCCGACACCGCCGATCCCGAAGACGACGACGACGTCGCCGGCACGCACCCCCGACGCGTAGACGGCCGAGCCCCACCCCGTGGTGACCCCGCAGCCCACGAGCGCGGCGACGTCGAAGGGGAGCCAGTCGTGGATCTTGGTCACCGACCACTCCGAGAGCACCGCGTGCTCCGAGAAGGTCCCGAGCGCACAGAATGCGCCGACGTCCTCGCCGTGCTCGTGGAACCGGTACGTCTCGTCCGGCAGGCATCCCACCAACATGTGCAGCCCGCGGTCGCACAGGCTCGAGCGTCCCGTCTGGCAGTAGCGGCACGTCCCGCAGACCGGGATGAACGAGCAGACGATGTGGTCGCCCTCGGCCACCCGCGTCACCTTGGCACCCGTCGCCACGACGACGCCCGCGCCCTCGTGGCCGCCCACCATCGGGAGACGCGCCTTGCTGTCACCCGATCGGACGTGCTCGTCGGAGTGGCAGAGCCCGGCGGCCTTGAACTTCACGAGGACCTCGTTGTCCTTCGGCGGGTCCAAGTCGAGCTCGACGACGTCCCAGGGCTTGCCGGCCTCGTGGAGCACCGCGGCCCGGGTCTTGCGCACGGTCTCGGTCATCTCGAGCACCTCCTGTCTCGATGCGACGGGAGGCCGTGACCAGCACCGGCGCGCCAAGCTGGCCGCCACGGCGCGCGCGTCCCCCCGCGTGGTCTTCCCCCCGGACCAGTCGGCGTCGGTCCCGTTGTGGTCAACCGGTGCGCAGCGGCGCGCGCTGCACCGACCTCTCTCGCTCGTGGGTCGAACGGCAGGGCGCAGCGGATGTCGTGCACGGTGCGTCCGGCACGTGAGGTGCGTCCGGCACGTGAGGTGCGTCCCGCACGTGAGGAGGGCTGGAGGCCGTCGTTCGCCCGGCGATGCCGCCGAGATCGCTCGTGCCCATGCGCTCGGCTACGCCCAAGCTCGCGCAGTACCCTCGACCCGATTGACGCCATGACCCCCCAGGTCGTGCTCGGCCGTCTGAATCGACCGCAACGTACTGCGACGCAACACGATTGTCAACATTGTTGTGCACATTCGGTCCTGACGTGGGCGCACCCGCCGACGTGCGCGAGCCCGGGTGGGCGGCGCCGGCCGGCGGCGTATCGCCGCGGCCTTCGTCCGTGCGGCCTTCGTCCGTGCGCGCCTTTGTGTGCGCGTTCGTCTGTGTGCGCGTTCGTCCTTGTGCATACCCGGCGCCGTGGCTACGGTGAGCCCGCAGAGCAGCCGGGCCGCGCACCCGGGGAGCCGGGGGAAGAACACATTGGCGCTACACACCAAGCTACGCACCAAGCAGACCGCCCCCGAGACGGTCGGGGTCGCGGGCTCGGACGGCGAGCGACCAGAGACCGAGACGGCGCTGCTCGCCGTGCGCGACCTTCGCGTCCGCTTCACGCAGGGCAAGCGGCAGGTCCATGCCGTCAACGGCATCAGCTACGACCTCCGCGCGGGCAGGAGCCTCGCGATCATCGGCGAGTCCGGCTCGGGCAAGACGGTGAGCTGTCGTGCGGTGATGGGGCTGCTGCCGCCCAGCGCCACCGTCACCGGATCCGTCCGGCTCGGCGGTGACGAGCTCGTCGGTCTCTCGGAGAAGGCGCTCTCGCGCTACAGGGGCGCCGGTGTGGCCATGGTCTTCCAGGATCCTGCTCGTTCGCTCAATCCGACGATGCGGATCGGACCTCAGGTCGCCGAAGCGGTGCGCGCCCATCTCCCCGTCTCGCGCAAAGACGCACGGGACCGGGCAGTCCACCTGCTCCAACGGGTGCGCGTACCTGCCGCCGCGCGCCGCTACCTCGACTACCCCCACCAGCTGTCCGGCGGGATGCGCCAGCGGGTGATGATCGCGATCGCGCTCGCCTGCGACCCCAAGCTGCTCATCGCTGACGAGGCCACGACGGGGCTCGACGTCACCACCCAGGCGCAGATCATGGAGCTCCTGCTCGAGCTGCAGAGCCAGACCAACATGGCGCTCATCCTCGTCAGCCACGATCTCGGGCTCGCGGCGTCCTACGTGGACGAAGTGATCGTCATGTACGGCGGACGCGCCGTCGAGCAGGCCTCGACGAGTGAGCTGTTCGCCAACGTGCGGATGCCCTACACCCAGGCGTTGCTGCACGCGATCCCCCGCCTGGGCAGGCCTGCGCACGAGGTGCTCCCGGTCGTCGAGGGTCGCCCGCCAGACCTCAGCCACCTGCCAGCCGGCTGCGCCTTCGCGCCGCGTTGCGACCGGGCGGACGACACCTGCCGGACGACGACTCCCCAGCTCGAGGACCCCACGGGCGGTACGCACCGCTTCGCCTGCTGGCACCCGTGCGACGAGCCGGTCGCCGTCGGGTAGGGCTCGCACCGGCGCGGCCATAGGGAACCCCCCCCAAGCGCGCACGAGCGGCCGGGGAGCGCGCGGACGCGCGCCGGGCGACCGGCGTCTACGCTGACCGCCGCGCGACCGCGCGCGGGGATGCGGGCTCCGGCGGTCTCGGCAGGACCCCCGTTCCGCACCGATCACTACCCCAAGGACCCCTGACGCAATGGCAGACGGTACGAACGACAGGCCGCAGCGAACGGCAGCCGACAAGGAGCGCAGCCGCCAGATGAGCCGCCCGGTCGGCGGCAAGGACGCGGCCCGCGCGAGCGGGCAGGGCGCCGGTGGTCGAGGCGCAGGGGCGCAGGGCAACGGGCGAGGGGGCAAGAGCGAGCGCGGTGGCCAGCCCGCGACGGGGGCCCGGGCGCGCCGAGCAGCGCAACGCCAGGCGCACGAGCAGCGCGGCGCCAAGACCCGTCCGGTGAAGCGCCGACCTGGCGGCCCGTCCTCGGGACGCGGCGGGCGCAATCGCACCAGCCTCTACGTCTGGGGATCGGTCGCGCTGGTCGTGGTGATCGTCGCCGTCTTCGTGGCGGTCAATGCGCTCTCGGGCAAGACAACCACCATCTACAAGGCAGCGCCGGTGCCGGCCACGATCGTGAGCGAGGTCACCCACGTCCCCCCCTCGGTGTTCGACGCCGTGGGCACCGGCATCACCGGTCTCATCTACCCGCCCAAGGTCGAGACCGGACAGCCCAAGCTGACCTACACAGGAAAGCCGGGCGTCTTCGGGATGTTCGGGGAGTTCTGCCCCTACTGCGCCGCCGAGCGGTGGTCCATCATCACCGCCTTCTCGCGCTTCGGCACGTTCAAGGGTCTGAAGACGATGCAGTCCTCCCCCCAGGACGTCTACCCGAAGACCCAGACGTTCACCTTCAAGACAGCCACCTACACGAGCCCCTACTTCCATGCGAAGCTCGTGGAGTACTACGGCCAGGATCAGGCGACAGGCAACCACTTCCCGATCACGAAGCTCTCCAAGCAAGAGAGCCAGCTGCTCAAGAAGTACGACTACACAGCGACCTATGCCAGCTCCGGGAGCATCCCGTTCATGGACTTCGGCAACCAGCTGGTCGACGAAGGCGTGGGCTACAACCCCCAGCCGCTCCAGGGGCTGTCACGGGCCACAATCGCCGCGGGGCTCTCGAACCCGAAGAGCTCGGTCACGAAGCTCATCATCGGCGACGCCAACTACATGTCGGCAGCGATCTGCCACATCGACGGCGGCAAGCCCGGATCGGTATGTGCGAGCTCCGGCGTGCAGGCAGCCGCCAAGGCCCTGCACGTCAGCGCCTGAACGCGTCAAGAGGCACGGCACCAGCCGAGCGGCCGAACGGTGCACCAGCGCCCCGGTGCACCAGCCGAGCGGCACACCAGCGCCCCGGCGGATCAGCCGAGCTTGATGAGGGCGCGGCGCAGGTTCCGGATCGCCTGCTGCGTCCGCTTCTCGTTCTCGATGAGCGCGAAGCGGACGTGGTCGTCCCCGCCCGGGCCGAAGCCGGCACCAGGAGACGTGGCGACCTCGGCCTCACGGAGCACGAGCTTGGCGAATTCGAGCGAGCCCATCTCCCGGTAGGGCTCGGGGACCGGCGCCCAGACGAACATGGTCCCCTTGGGGGAAGCCACGTCCCAGCCGATGCTCCGCAGCCCCGAGCACAGCGCGTCGCGCCGGTGCTGGTACACCTCGCGCAGCTCTTCGGGGTAGTCGGGGGCCTCGCGCATCGCGACGATGGCCGCGATCTGGATCGGCTGGAACGTCCCGTAGTCGAGGTAGCCCTTCAGCTTGGTGAGGGCCTGGACGATCTCTGCATTGCCGACGAGAAAGCCCACCCGCCAGCCCGCCATGGAGAAGGACTTGGTCATGGTGTAGAGCTCGACTGCCACGTCCTTGGCGCCCGGGACCTGCAGGAGGGAGGGCGGGCGGTACCCGTCGAAGCCGAGGTCGGCGTACGCGAAGTCGTGGACCAAGACGACGTCGTGCAACCTGGCGAATTCCACCAGGCGCTCCATGAAGGCAAGGTCGACGCACGCCGTCGTCGGGTTGTGCGGGAAGGAGACCACGATCACCCGAGGCTTCGGCCAGGTCGACTGCCAGGTCTCGACGAGCGATGCGAAGAAGCTCTCGCCCGGCGCGGCCTCGGACGCGTCGCCACCCTGCTCGCCCGGTCCTTGGAGCGGGACCTGGTGCACGTCGGCCCCGGCGAACAGCGGTGCGTAGATGTGGATCGGGTACGACGGCGACGGCACCAGGGCGGAGTCACCCGGCTGGACCAGGACCCACATGACGTGCGACAGGCCCTCTTTGGCGCCGATCGTGGTCACGACCTCGGTGTCGGGGTCGAGCTCCACCGCCCAGTTGCGCTGGTAGAGCTCGGCAACGGCCTGACGCAGGTTCGGGATGCCCCGCGACGCCGAGTAGCGGTGATTCCGCGGATTGCGTACCGCCTCGGCGAGCTTCTCCACGGCGACCGTCGGCGACGGCAGGTCTGGATTGCCGAAGCCGAAGTCGACGACGTCCACACCCCGCCGGCGCGCGTCCTCCTTCAGCGCGTTCATCACGGAGAACACGTACGGAGGAAGACCGTTTATGCGTCGGAACTCCATACGCCACGCTACCAAGCCGGCGGGGCTCCCACGGACCGGCGCGGCGGCACCTGGTCGCTCACCGGTCCCCGCGGCGCGCGGCCGTGGTGCTCGAAGGTGGGTGGGGGCCTCGCACGACCCGCGCCACGCGCCCGGGCGGCCGGACCATCCAGGCGAGCGCGGCGACTCCGGAGCCGATCGCGCTGAAGAGCCCCGTCCCCAGCGCGAGCGGCAGCCACTGCCCCACGCCGCCGGGGAGGTCGAGCGCCGTGGGCAGCGCGACGAGGGCCGTGCCCGCGACCCCGCCCGCGAGCCCCGTGAGCACGACGCGCCGTGCGACGGGCTCCCACGACCGGCGGTGGCGCGCCCGGCGCACCACCCGGTACCCGAGGTCTGCGACAAGGCCATCGGCATGCGCGCGCGTGATGGGCTCGAGGCATCGGTCCGTCCGCTCGCAGAACTCGTCGAATTCGAGCCGTCCCTCTGCCCGGGCCTTGGCGATCACCCGCAGCATCCGCGTGCGGATCTTGCCTGTCACGAGCTCTTCGAGATCCCCCGTCAGCCGTTCCACATCGGCCTGCGTGCGGGCGGTGACGAGCGACTCCATCCGGCGCTCGTAGAGGTCGGAAGCGCCGAAGCGCCCCGCGCGAGACGCCCGCGCGAGCTCGGCGGCGGCGGCCTCTCGGTCTCGCGCTCCTACGCGGCGCGCTGCGCTCCTGGCATCGACCTCGTCGGTGGACGGGGCCAGCCGCATGCGGCCGTGGCGGCGCTGGCGGTGCGGCGGCACGGGCCGTGCGTCGTCGGCGGCCGACGCGGTCACCGTCGCGCGCTCCCCCGTGACGCGACGAGGAGCTCACGCTGCCGTCGTGCCGCGCGGATGGCCGGCGGCAGCTCGTCGGGGTCGAGCTCGGGCACGACCGAGTGCGGCCGGCGGTACACCCCGACGGTGCGCATCGCCGGGGTGAGCGAGTACACGAAGGCGATCAGCCGGGCGACCGCGAGGTACACCGCGGCGGGGATCTGGTGGTCGATCTCGCACGTCGCGTACAGGTAGCGCGCGAGCGGTGGGTCCTCGACGACCGGGACGGTGTGGCGTCCCGCCTCCTCTTTGATCCGAAGCGCCAGCGCGTCCACGCCCTTGGCCACCACGCGGGGAGCGCCGCTCCGGGAGGGGTCGTACTGGATGGCGACCGCGAAGTGCGTGGGGTTCGTCACCACGACGTCGGCCGTCTTCACCGCGGCAATGACCTTGGAGCGTGCGATCGCGTACTGCTGGCGGCGGATCCTTCCCTTCACCTCCGGGCTGCCCTCCTGCTGGCGCCGCTCGTCCTTCACCTCCTGCTTGGTCATCTTCAGCTGGGTCTGGAGCTTGTGGCGCTTGACGCCGTAGTCGGCGAGGGCCAGCGCGAAGCCGACCACCGAGACGGTGCGGATGAACGAGATGACAGAGGACGCGAGGTAGGAGAGGGCCGGCCCGAGCGATGCGGGGCTCTTGCCGCCGAGCGTCATCACGATCGTGCGAAGGCTGAAGTAGGCCAGCACAGCGAGCACGAGGAGCCTCGAGAGCTGCTTGCCGAGCTCCCAGAGCGCTTGAGGGGAGACGAGGCGCTGGAGACCTTGCTTCGGGCTGATCGAGGAGAGCTTCGGGCGCGCCGCCTTGAAGGAGGCCGCTTTCCCGACCTGCGCGATCCCCGCGACGAGGCCGATCGCCATGAAGACGCCGCCCGTGATCGCAGCGAAGTCGAGGAACTGGCGGAGGCCGCCCTCCAAGACGCCGAGCGCGCCGCCGAGCGTCGGGTGCTGCATCACGCTCACCGCCGACGACGTCACCGCGAAGACGCGCGACTTGGCGAGCGAGAAGAGCCAGGGTAAGAGCATCGTCGCGGCGAGCATGGCGAGCCAGCCGCCGACCTCCGGGGACCGGGCGACCTGTCCTTTCTCGCGCGCCTCCTTCTTGTGCTTGGGCGTCGGCGCCTCGGTGCGCGCGTGCTTGTCCCCGGCGGCCACGCGTCACACCACCCCGAACATGTGGGCACCGTCACCGATACCGCGCGAGAGCAGGTTCGCTACGTCGTTTGGCAGGCCGGTGGCCGTCAAGGCCACCATCACGAGGACGAGGAAGATCTGGAACGGAAACCCGAGCAGCCAGACGTTGGCCTGGGGTGCGGCCTTGGAGAGGAGCGCCAGGACGACCTGGGCCGCGAACAGGACGAGCAGGATCGGCCCGGCGATCTCGAGCGACGCGGTGAAGAAGGCACCGAGATCCGTCACGATCACCGCCGCGACGGTCTTTTCGGTCTCGAGCGTGAAGCCCGGCCCCGAGAACGAGCGGATGAAGCCGTCGATCATGAGCAGGTAGCCGCCGGAGGTGAACAGGAGAAGCACCACCACTTGGGAGTAGAAGGTGCCCATCAGCGCGCTCTGTGTCCCGCTCAGCGGGTTCATCGACGGGGGGAGCGAGAGGCCGCCGGTGAGGTCGAGCAGTGTGCCGGCCGCGGAGACCGCGGAGAGCAGGAGCTGGACGACGAAACCCAGCGCGAGCCCGGTCATCACCTGCAGCACGAGCGCGCCGATCACGCCGGCCGTCGTGTGCGGCATGGGCAAGTGCTCGAGGCGCGGCGCGACGAGGATGGCGAGCCCGGAGGCCACGCCAACGGTCACGACCGCGGGGATGGCACCACGGCTCGAGAACGGCGTCACCACCATCATCCAGGCGAGCGCGCGCGCGAGCACGAGGAGGAACGCGATCAGCCACAGCTCGTTCACGTCGAGCGTCACGGGGTCACCCGCCGTGGAGGAGCTGGGGCAGCTCGCCGAACAGCTGGTGCACGTAGCCGGTGAACTGCCCGAGCATCCAGTGCCCGCCGATGGCGATGACGAGGCCGACGACCAAGAGCTTGGGGACGAAGGTGAGCGTCATCTCCTGGATCTGGGTCACCGACTGGAACAGCGAGATGGCCAGCCCCACGACCATCGCGGACAGGAGGATGGGCCCGGCGATCTTCGCCGCCATGATCATCGTCTGGGAGACGATCTCGAGCGCGACCTGCTGTGTCACTTGAAGCTCGTGATGAGCGACTGGACGACGAGCACCCACCCGTCGACGAGGACGAAGAGCAGCAGCTTGAACGGCAGCGACACCAGGGTCGGAGGCAGCATCACGATGCCCATCGACATGAGGGTGGAGGCCACGACGAGGTCGATGATCAAGAAGGGGACGAAGATCACGAACCCGATGATGAAGGCGTCCTTCAGCTGGGTGAGGAGGAAGGCGGGGATGATGGTCGTGAGGGAGTCACCCATCGGGTGCAGCGTCGACTGGTGGGCCACCTTGGCCGTGAGCGACAGCTCCTGGCGCCCGGTCTGCGCGAGCATCCACTGCTTCAGGGGTCGCTGACCTCGGTCGAAGGCCTGGACGGCGTTCAACGTCCCGTGCAGGTACGGCTGGAGCGCGACGTGGTTCAAGGTGGAGAGCGTCGGCGCCATGAGGAGCAGGCTGATGAACAGCGCCACGCCGATGAGCACCTGGTTCGGCGGGGTGGTGGTGAGCCCGAGCGCCTGGCGAGTGAGGCTCAGCACGATGACCACACGGGCAAACCCGGTCAGGAGGATCAAGATGGATGGCGCGAGCGTGAGCAGCGCGAGCGCCAGGATGATGAGGAGGCTGGACGACGGCTTGGACGCGCCGTTGCCCAGATTTATGGTGATCGACCCACCGGCCGCCAACAAGTAGTGCATCTCGCCTACGCCCCGTCTCGGAAGCCCCGTGGCTCACGCCGGTGCGACGCCGGTCAGCGCCGGACGGTCGCCTCTCTGAGCGCGTCGAGCCAACCGCGGATCGGACGCGACGCCGGCTGGCCGGAGTGCCCCGAGCCACGCGGCCTTGCAGCGAGGGCGCTGAGGTCGATCCCTTCGAGGCCCGCGCCACCGAAGGCGAACGTGCCGGTCGTGGGCTCGGGAGTCGAGAAGGGGCCGTTCCCGAGGGTCTGGGCGAGGCCGCTCCCCGCCGCGAGAGCAGCGTCGGCGGTGACGCCTGCGGAGCTCGAGCCCGACGCGTCGCCCTGCGCCTCACCGGCGGTGTGCAGCTCGCCCAAGGGAGTGAGCCCGGAGTCCGCGATGCCCACGAGGAACTGCTGGGTGCCCACCTGGACGACCGCCAGGCACTTGCCCTTGCCCAGGGGCTGGCGGCTCAGGATCGTGAGCCCGTGGTCGGCGCCGCGCTGGCGCAGGAAGGTGCCCGCCTTTCGCCCGGCGCTCCGGCCCGCGGCACGGCTGCGACCGACGAGCTTGGAGAGCCCCCAGATGCCGCCGACGATGATCCCCATCGCGACGACCATCTGCACCAGCACGTGCCCTATCGAGATGTCGGGCGTCGCTGCCACGTGGCTGGCTGCCAGGAGGGTCCCGGGCATCAGCTCTGTGCCTCCTGCGCGCTCTCGCCGCCGATGACCTCGGTGATCTGCACGCCGATCTCGGAGTCGCCGACGACGACCATCTCGCCACGAGCGAAGAGGGTCCCGTTCACCATCACGTCCACTGGGCTGCGGATCGGGCGGTCGAGCTCGATCGTGGTGTGGGGCTGTGCCGACAGCAGCTCGCGCAACGTCATCCGGGCACGTCCCAAGATGACCTCCACGCTCAGCTCCACGTCGCGCAGTGCATCGATGGGCAGCGATCGCCCCTCGGGACCGGCCGGTGCCGGCTCGTACAGCGCCACCGCAGGCGGGGCCGGGGCCACCTCCGTGCCTGCGGACGCTGGGTCCGCCACTGTCGTCGTCGCGGTCTCGCTCATGGTCTCTCCTCTCTCCATGACGTCACGGTGCAAGCGAGGCGCTTGCCCTTGGCGACCAGGAACCCTTTACCGATGCAGTAACCACCCGCGACGATGTCGAGCTGGGCGTCGCGGTCGTCCTTGTCGACGTGCAGTGGCACGACGTCGCCGACGCGCAACCCGATCACCTCGGTGGTGGTCAGCGCGATCGGTGCATAGGCCACGTGGATCTCGACGGGCACCGAGAGCAACCGCTTCTCGGTGTCCATCCAGCGCCGGGCGCTCATCTCGTCGTCGCCGCGCTGGAGCCGCTCGAAGGCCTCGAGCAGCGGGTGCAGCGAAGCGAGCGGGCAGTAGACGTACATGGGACGGCGATCCCCGTCGGCGATCGACACCGACATCTGGATCTGCAGGCACATCTCGCCCGGCCGGCCCATCTTGACGTAGATGCTGCTGCGCAGCGGCTGGACCGCGCCGACGTTCACCTCCACGAAGGCGTTGACCGCTGCTTGGAACGCGCCGAACACGTCCTCGGCCATCGTGCTCATCAGCTCGAACTCGAGGTCGGTCAGCACCAGTCGTTCGGGCTGCCGCTTGCCCTTGCCGCCGAGCTGGACGTCGACGAGGGTGAGCACGAGCTCGGCGGGGACGTGCAGGGCGACACGGCCGTCGAGCGACATGGCCGCGGCGGCGATGAAGGTCGGGTCCTCCATGTCCGCACGGAACTCGTCCCACGACTTCTGGTCGAAGCCGTCGACGGTGATGTGCACGGCTTGGCGAAGGTTGGCGCTGACGGCGCCGGCCATGCGCTGCGCGGCCGCTTCGAGGACCGGGACCAGCCGCCGGATACGGCCCCGGTCGATGACCTCCTGGTTTCGGATGTCGAACGATCGGACCCTCGCGTCGCCCACGGGGAGCAGCGCGGAGCTCATGGCGTCGCGATCTCTTCGTGCATGGCGCTCTTCGTCGGCGTGGGCATGTGCGCGGCCTCGGGCGGTGACGGTGGTCGTGTAGGGGATCGACCGTCCCTGGCCGGATGCGCTGTGCCGCCGTCGTGGCGCGCACCCGGAGTATCGGCACCGAGAAGCCGGGTCTTGAGCCCGGTGACGACGGAACTTGCGACCCGGCCTCCTCGGCGCCGACTTGGGATCAGATCTGCTCGAGCGCTTGCATGACCGTCTGGGTGGTCACGATCGCCCTCGTGTTGGCGGTGTAGGCCTCCTGGGCGGTGATGAGGTCGGTCAGCTCGGTGCCGAGGTTCACGTTGGACCCTTCGAGCTCGCCGCCGAGCAAGGTGCCCCGGATGCCGGTGCCGGCGACGCCGACCTGGGCCTGGCCGGAGTTGGCGCTCGTCTGGAACAGACCGTTCCCGATGTCCGCGAGGCCCCCGGGGTTCGTGAAGGAGGCGAGGGCGATCTGGCCGAGAGTCAGCGTCGCGCCGTTCGAGAACTTGCCGACGATGACGCCGTCGCTCGAGACCGAGTAGGTCGCGAGGTCCCCCGACGGATAGCCGTTCTGCGACACGGTCACGGTTGTGCCCCCGGTGAACTGGGTGAGGGCATTGGGCGAGCTCGACGGGGCCAGGTAGAGGGTGAGCTTTGTTGTCGCCGTCGTGTGTGGGAAGCCTGTTGGCAGTGCCAGTGTCAGCGTGTACCCGCCTGTCGCTCCCGGCGTCTGCGCGGTCGATGTCTTTGTGATCTTCGTGATCTTCCCTGATGTCGGATCGAAGGTGATCTTCCCTGTGAAGAGGG
>JAJZMN010000086.1 GCA_021850345.1 Actinomycetes bacterium
GATCCGGCGCGTGCTCGCGGCGCCATCGCCGACCCAGACGACGAGCCCGAGGTCGAGCGCGGCGCGTACGCAGGAGCGAAGCCGCGTGCGCCGCTCCCGAGCGACGTCGAAGTCGACGCCGTAGGCCTCGTTCTCCCCCGCGCTCAGGCGGTCACCCGTTCCCATCCCTGCGACCACCCTTCCGGGCGCGATGGCCGCGAGAGCGGCGAGCTCGCCGAGGAGAACGTCGTCGGGCACGAGGCCGACGCGCGCGACGAGCGTCCCGACGGCGAGCCGCTGGGTCGTCGACGCGACGAGTCCGAGGACCGGGAACGGCGCGAGCGCCGGGCGAGCCGGCTGGCCGATGGGCCAGAGATGGTCGTAGCAGAAGACGCCGTCAACGCCGGCCTCCTCGGCTCGGCGGGCCGCGTCGAGGGCGCGGTCCGCGCGGTCCTGGAAGATCGGAAGCAGGAGCCCGGTCCGCACGGCGGCTCTCAGGGAAGGTCGAGGGCGCGCGTGCGCGCCGCGAGCGCGGCGCCCACCGCACCCGCCTGCTCTCCGAGACCCGCTTC
Source organism: Actinomycetes bacterium (assembly GCA_021850345.1). Next base: position 552 of record JAJZMN010000086.1, read on the forward strand.
GAGCACCGGCACGACGTCACGGGCGCTCCCGCCCTCGACGAGTGCACCGAGCGCCCGGCGAGACGGCTCGAGCAGCATCTCTCCGGCGTGGCCGAGCCCACCGCCCAGCACGATCCACTCGGGGTCGAAGGCCGCCACGAGGTTGGCCAGCCCGAGCCCCACCCACCAGCCGAGCTCCTCCATGACGCGCCGGGCGCCGGTGTCCCCCGCCGCGGCGGCGGCGGTCACGTGCTCGCCGGTCACGAGCTCCGGCTCGCCACCGGCCAGGCGTACCGCCTCGTGCAGCGTCCCGGCCAGTGCGGCCTCCCGCGCCAGGCGCGCGAGGCCGCCGCCCGATGCGAACCGCTCCCAGCATCCCCGGTTCCCGCACGGGCAGTGCGGCCCGTTGGGATCGACGACCATGTGCCCGAACTCGCCGCCAAAGCCGTGCGCACCGAGGCGCACGCGTCCCTCGGAGATCTGCGCTCCGCCGATCCCCGTGCCGAGGGTGATGACCAGCCCCTCGCGCATCCCTCGGGCCGCGCCGTAGTGGAGCTCCGCCAGCGCGGCGCAGGTGGCGTCGTTGTGCGAGCGCACGCGCGCACCGGCGAGCGCGCCGCCCCCCAGCCTCGAGCCCACCAGCGCGCCCATGTCCGCCCCGCTGGCCGCGGCGAGGTTGGGCGAGAAGCGCAGGACGCCCAAGGTGTCGACGAGCCCGGCGATCCCGATCCCGACGGCCGGAGCAGGGAGACCGCCAGGGTCCCCCCCCGCATGGAGGACGTCGCGGTGGAGCTGTTCGAGCAGCTCGGCGATTGCGTCGGCGACCGCCTCGCCGGGATGCTCGCCGGCGTGCGCGCTCCCCGCACCGTGCGCCCGGCCATGGGCAGCCGTCGACGCCGCCTGTTGGGGGGTCGGGGCCCGGCGCTCCGCCAGCACCTCCCCACCCGGGCCGATCACGACGCCGAGGATCTTCGTCCCCCCGACGTCCACTCCAAAGGCCGGTGTGCCGGCCCGGGGGCCGGTCACGCGATCATGCCGCCGACTCGACTCGTGCCTTCAGCTCCCGAAGCGCCGTGGACATGATGCGACTCGCCGCTCGCAGCTTGATGAACCCCGGGATCGGCACCCGCAGCTCCACCTCGAGGTGGTAGGTGACGTCCGTCCCTCCTCCGACCGCAGGCTCGAACACGTAGCGGCCGTCGAGCTTCGTGGTGATGTCTCCGGTGGTCTGGCGCCACGCGAGCACATGGGGGGAGTCCGAGTAGTCGTACTCGAGCGTGTAGCTCGTGCTCCGTCCGAACGCCGCGGCCCGGAACGTGCAGAGGAGCGGACGCCCCTCGGCGTCGCGCCGTTCGACGCTCACCTGCTTGATGTCGGCCGCCCACTCGGGATAGCGCTCGATGTCGGTCACGACCGCGTAGCAGCGCTCCGGCGACGCCGCCACCGTGGTGTGCTCCGTGGCCTGTTCCGCCACCCTCGTTCCTCCCGTCGCGATGCCTGGCTGCAGGCCCGATCAGCCTTGCACTTCCGCGAGGGCGGCGGCCAGCTTTCCCGCAAGGGAGGCGTAGTCGAACGCGCCGCACGCCCGTTCTCGTGCAGCTTCCCCCATGCGAAGGCGCAGGTCCGCATCGGCGAGGAGCCGCCGCAGCGCGGCCGCGACGGCTCCGGGATCGCGCGGGCGGTGGACGACGACACCGGTGACCCCGTCTTCCACCGCCTCGGCCGCGCCGCCGCTGTCTCCTGCCACCTGTGGCGTGCCCGACGCGGCCGCCTCGAGGAAGACGATGCCGAAGCCCTCTTGCTCGAGCCCGAGCCAACGGCTCCTGCACGCCATCGCGAAGACGTCGGCGGTGGCGAGCAGCGTGCGCTTGTCGGCCTCGCTCACGCGCCCGAGGAACCGCACGGGCACGGCCGAACGGCGCGCGCGAGAGACGAGACGCTGCGCGTCACGGCCGGTGCCGGCGATCGCGAGCACGAGGTCCGGGTACGACGTCTGCAAGCGGTGCACGGCCTCAATGAGCACGTCCATGCCCTTGCGCGGCACGAGCCGGCTCACGCTCGCGACGACCGGCGCACCCACCGGGAGCCCGAGGCGCACGCGGGCAGCATCACGCCCGCCGGGGGGAATCGGGAAGAACTGCGCGCAATCCACACCCGGAGGCACCTCGACGTGCCGGGGCGGGTTGGCCGGCGGGGCGTTCACGAGGGCGCGCGCGGCCTGTTCCGCCGGGTACCGTCCCGCCGACACGACCAGTGACGCGCCCGAGAGCACCCGGGCGGCCATTCCCCTCGTCACCGGGAGCCGGGCGGGGACCGCGGCCTCGGCGCCGTGGAGCACCACCCCGTAGCGGATGCCCAACCGGGGCCCGAGCAGCCCGAGCGGCAGCACGGGATCGAGGAGCACCAATGTGGCGCCCACCTCCGACGCGAGCGACGTGATGGCGGCGCGCGCACGAGGAGTCGGGAAGTACAAGAGGCGGCCCGGGACGCGCTCGATGCGGATGCCCCGCGCCGCTGCCGCTGCGTCGAATGCGGCCGCTCCCGGGTCCGACCGGGCCGTGAGGACGACGAAGCTCTCGGGGTCCAGCCGTCGCCAGAGCTCCCAGAGGTAGGCCTGGATCCCGCCGACCTTCGGCGGGAAATCGTTGGTGACGAGCAGGTGCCGACGGGACGTCACGTGCGCCGCGCCGGCGGTCCCGTGTCAGCCCGCGCGGTCTTGGAACTTGAGCGTGGGGAGCAGCCCTGCCTGCTCGAGCAGCCGCATCGCCCGCGCCTCGTCGGCGTCGATGACGACCGCGTCATCGGGCTCCCGGCCGAGAAGGAAGGTGACGACGCAGTCGTCGCACGCGTCCGTCTCCCGCATTACGCAGGACTCGCACGCCACGGTGATCGTGTCCATCGGTGTCCCCTTTCGTCCGGCACCCGGTGTGCCGCCGTCCGTCTCTCGTCGACAGCAGCATGACGGAAGGGTGTGACACGCTCCCCGGCCTCGGGGAGCCGCTCGATCTCAAGGCTCGGCCGCCAGCCAGGAGCAGCGCAGCTGGCGGCGGGGGTTGTCCGGATTGGTGTCGACGAGCACCACCGACTGCCACGTGCCGAGCAGCAGCCGGCCGTCCTGGACGGGCAGGGTGAGCGACGGCGAGACGAACACGGGCAGGAGATGGTCCGCGCCGTGGCCGGTCGAGCCGTGCTGGTGGCGGTAGCGCTGGTCGCGCGGGAGAAGCCGCTCGAGCAGCTCTTCGAGGTCGTGCTCGGACGCCGACCCGGTCTCCATGAGCGCGAGCCCCGCGGTGGCATGTGGTGCGAGGACGTGGCACAGCCCGTCGCCACGACCCGCGCAGAATGCCGCGACGGTTGACGTGACGTCGGTGACGGTCCGCTCGCCGGTCCGTACGGGAAAGAGCTCGGAATCCATTCGGCCGGTCAGCGTCGCGCAGACGGGCCGTGCTCCGCCTCCCCGGCGGGTCGCCGCCTCACCCGGGCCACGTCCGACGTCAATTGTCCGACGCTCCAGGCCACCCCTTCGGTGGCCACACCGGTCCCGTCGAGGAGCACGAAGAACGGCGCGCCGAGGACCCGGTACGCCTTCCAGGCGGCGTCGGCCATGAGCAGTCCACAGATGCCGGCGGGTGCGCCGTCCATCAGGGCGGCGAGGGCGTCGGGGCGCTCGTCCTTCGGCCCCCGGGTCACGATCGCCACGGTGTCCTGCGGCTCGAGCCCGCACTCCTCGGGCGCCCCCGCCAACGTCCAGAAGGGGAGGCAGCCGTCGCAGCGCGAGCCGAGGAAGAGAAGGAGGCTCCAGCGTCCGGGGATCGCGACCCGCAAGGTCCTGGCCCGCCCTGCGATGTCGCACCCTTCGAGGTCCGTGGCGAGCACGCGGGACGCGCCGGCCGGCACGGAGACGAGGTGGCGGAGCTCGGGGGGCCGGGACATCGTGTGTAGCGTCACCGGTGCCTGGTCGTCATCGACGTCTGGTCACAGCCGACCGAGGAGCTCCGCCTTCTTGGCTGCGAACTCGTCCTCGGAGAGGATCCCGCGCCGGCGGAGCTCGTCGAGCTCGAGGATCTGGCGCGGGACGGTCGGGGCGTCCTCGTCGTCGAAGACGACGCCGTGGGGCGGCGTGTCGGTCCACGACCGGGTCCGGGCGTCACGCCTGCGCCGCCGGGTGGTCCGCGCATCCCCGTCCCATTTGCCCCGGCTGGCGGAAGCCGGAGACGCCACGGTCGGCGCCCCCCCGTAGGCGTACGCGCCGAAGGCGGCGTTGGCGCTGTAGCGGGTGGGTCCGTAGGGGACGTCGAGGCGGTCGAGCTGGGCGTTGATCACCCGCTGGAGCCGGCGGGGCCAGCGCACGTCCTCGACGACGAGGGGTCCGTCGCCACCGGCCACTTCGAAGACCAGCCGCCCCGTCCCGATCAGCCGTTCCCCGAGCGACTGGCTGCAGTGGACCTCGGCGACCCGCTGGAGGCGCAGCTGGACGACGTCACGCCCGAGCACGCCGCGCCGGTAGAGGAGGCGGCTCGTCGTGACGAGGAAGCGCACGGCGCGCCAGCGGAGGACTCGCGCTGCCGCCCACAGCGCAGGGAGCAGCACCATCGCGGCGAGCAGCCAGGCCACGACGACGGGCGCGTCGGGGTAGCGGAGCGCGATCGTGATCGCGCCGGCGAGCGCGACGAGGAAGAGCAGCACGGGACCGACGACCACCACGGGATGCGGGCGAACCTCAGCGAGAAGCTCCTCGTCCTCGTGCAGCAGGCCGCTGGCGGACCCCACCTCGGCAAGCGTACCAAGGGGCCTCCTCCGCTCCTTCGATGGGTGGCACGTGCGGGTCAGGCCCGCGGGGGAGCTGCCGACATCGTGATGAAGTCCCGCGCCCACCAGCTCTGGAAGTAGCGGGCGGGGGTCCCGGCCATCTGCGCGACGAGCTCCGAGCCGTTTGTCCCGTTCGCCTGGCCGTTGGGAGTCGAGGGCTTGTAGGTGGTGAAGTTCACCCATGTCGTGTTGATGTCGAGCTCCATTGCGCGGACACACCCCGCTCTCGCCAGGATGTTGGCGAGATCGGTGATGTTGAGACCTGGACCGCCGACGTACACGAGGGCGCCGTCGGCGGTGATCCCGAGACCGGACCGCCAGACGTAGACCGCATTGCCGAGGGTCGCACCCCACCGGGTCGTTGTTGTCGCTGTGAGCCCCGGCACGGGCTTGCCGTCCTGGACGAGGAGGTCGAGATTTTGGCGGACCGAGACGACCGACGGCGTCATCCGTACTGTCTCGCCCCAGGCGCCGACGTTCGCGCTGCCGTTCTTGTAGACCACGAACGACGCCGCTCCCTTGCGGAGCGGGATGATCGTCTTGCTTTCGGTGTAGTAGCCGCCGTTGGCGGCCGACATGAGGAAGCCGGCGTTGAAGGCGGCGACCAGGGTCCGTGCAGCCGCCGGCTGGATGGGCGCAGTGTGCGGGTACGGGCCGCCCCCGGGGATCTCGCTCCCCGAGTACAAGGTGGCCTTCAGCAGTTTCGTGTCCATCCACGCCACGCCCACCACGTAGCTCGTGTGGATCGCATCGGGACGGAGCGTCGTCTCGTAGACCGCAGGGATCCCGTCGACCAGCCTCCCCGCCGGCGACCACGCGCCCTCTCCGGGGATCGGCGGCTTCGCGAAGGGGGTGATCGGCTTCGGCGTCGGAAGATGCGGGACGGCGGCGGCCGCAGCGCTGGCCGGCTGGCCGGTCGGGCGCTTGATGGCGCCGGCGGGGGGCCTGCCACCGACCTTCGGCCCGTGGTGCCGGTACCACTCGTTCTCGATCCAGTTGACCACGGTCGACCCGCCGTGCTCGCGCACCCACTCCGCACCCCGCGCCGGGATCGAGCTGCCGAGCATCGGGTTGGTGAGCGCAGTACCGAGGGAGACCGCCACCCATACGAGCAGTCCCGCCACGACGAGGCCGACTGCGGCGCGCACGCGCCGCCTCCGGAGTGAAGGGGGATGCTTCTTCCCCCGGGAGCGGCGGGGGGCGTGGCGGGCCGCGTGCCTCGGACCGCTGGACGCGCCTGGCACGTCGTCGCGAAGGAGGCGCGGTGCAGGCCGCTCACGCTCCTCGACTGCAGCGCCGAGCGCCTCGAGGCCCGAGAGCCGCTCGTCGGGGTCCGGGCGTGCGGAAAGCCGACGGCTCATCGACAGCCCTCTCGCGGCGGCTGCGGACGGCGGTCGGGGCCAACGGTCCTCGTCCGCGCACAGACCACCGACTCCGCCAGCTTCGAAATTGCCGACTCCGATTTCGAAATTCCCAACTCCGATGCCGCCAACTTCCCGTCCTTGCCGACACGTCGGCCCTTGTCCTGCGCATCGCCGGGCGCGGGGCGCGCCGGGCGGCGCCCACTCCATACCCACGTCGTCGTTCCCGCACGCGCAGCCGGCCCAGTGTCGCGGGGAGCGCGCGACGGCGTCGTCGCGAGGGTCTTCACCCCTCGACGGTACGGCGCAGAAGTGACAGGGGGATGAACACGCTGGTCAGCGCCGCAAAGGGCCACTCGAAGGGGGACGTCGACAGGTGCCGGGCCGGGACGCGCCGACGTCACAACGCACCGAGATGGGCGTCCTGGCGCCTAGCGGCCCCGGCGTGACGCTCCGACTCGTAGTCGTCCGCAACGGGTTGCTCGTCGGGTGTCGGAGAGCGGCCGTCGGGAGCGCTCCGCCACGACACCTCCATCCGCGCGCCGCCGAGCGGCGCGTCGCCGACGGACCACGTGCCGCCGGTCATGCGCACCACGGAATCGGCGATCGCGAGCCCCAGGCCGGAGCCGTGGCCGTCCGGCGCCGCTCGGTGGAAACGATCGAAGACCGCAGCCCGCTGGTCCGCCGGGATCCCCGGACCGCTGTCGTCCACGCGCAGCACGACGCGGGTCGGGCTCGCCTGCACGACGACGGAGACCGTGCCGCCGGCACCGGCGTACTTGCACGCGTTGTCGATGAGCACGCCCGCGAGCCGATCCACGAGCTCCGCGGGCGCCTGGATCATGCCGCTCCCCTGTCCCTCCGACGAGAACGCCAGCGCCACGCGGTTGCGGGTCGCAACGGCCTCGAACCTCTCGACGCACGAGGCGACCACAGCCTCGACGTCGGCGACCTGACCGTCCCAGATTCCCGCGGTGCCGCTGTCGGCGCGGGCGAGCCAGAGGAGATCGTCAACGATGCGCCGGAGCCTCCGACTCTCACCGGCGATCCGTCGCAGCACTGCTTCGTACTCCTCGGGGGCACGACGCCGGCGCAGCGCGAGGTCCACCTCGGCTTCCACGACGCTCAGCGGCGTCCGAAGCTCGTGGGACGCATCCGCGGTGAACTCGGCCTGACGACGCCGGATCAGCTCGAGTGGCGCCGACGCGCGCAGCGCGACGAGGAGGGAGCCGACAAAGGTCGCGAGGGCGAGAAGGAGCCCGAACAGCACCTCGGGCAGCACCAGGTCGCTCACCACTCGCTGTACCTCGGCGATGCTCTGGCCGGCGACCACCCAACCGGCGCCCCTGCGGACCGCTTGGAACCGGAAGTTCGCCGTCCCGACCGGTCGCGTGACGGGCGTCGTGCTCCAGCGGCCGGTCGGCAGCACCGGCGCGCCGACCGTCAGCGGTTCGACGTGGCCGCGGTCCGGCACGTACCAGAAGAAGATGGGCACGTCGTCGAGGTCGCCGTTGTCCGATGCGGGCGCGGCCGGCTGTGCGGGGCTCGGATGCAGCGAAAGGCTGCCCGCGCGCAGCAACGCCGCCTCGATGCGCACGTCGGCCTGCGCGGTCAGCCGGTGTGTGACGAAGACCCGGAGGCCGAACGCGCACAGCGCGTAGCACCCGAGGACGACGAGGGTCGCCACGGTCGCCACGCGCGCGGCGTGGATCCTCAGCCTGCGGTTGTTCGTCACGGCGCGACCACCCGGTAACCGCTGCCGCGTACGGTCTGGATCTTCGCGGTGCTCTCTGCGACCTTGGAGCGAAGTCTGCCCACGTGCACGTCGATGGTGTTGGAGCCGATCGCGTCGGCCTCGTCGTCCCACACCTGGACCGCGATCGAGCGCCGCGTCACCACGGCAGGTGACCGCCGCAGGAGCAGCTCCATGATCGCCAGCTCCGTCGTGGTGAGCGAGACCGGCGACCCGCCGACGGTGAGCTCCCGCGTGGAAGGGTCGAAGCACAGGTCGCCGACCGTGATCTTCGGCGCCACGGTGAGCGCGGGACGTCGCTGGAGCGCGAGGAGCCGGGCCAGGAGCTCGTCGAAGTCGAACGGCTTCACGAGGTAGTCGTCGGCCCCGGCGTGGAGCCCTGCCACGCGGTCGACCGGGGCGTCGCGCGCGGTGAGCATGAGGATCGGGGTCTTCACGCCGAGCCGCCGCACCTCGTCGACGACCTCGATGCCGCTCTTCAGGGGCATCCGCCAGTCCAAGATCGCGACCTGGTGGTCGTAGGCGCGCAGCCACTTGACGGCCGCCTCCCCGTCGGCGACTGCGTCGACCACGTAGCCGTTCTCCCGCAGGCCTCGTTCGAGCACTGTGCGGAGTGCGGCGTCGTCCTCTGCGACGAGCACCCTCATCGAAGGCTCACCCGTCCACCATATGCAGGAACGACGCCGCAAGGACGCCACCTTCTGCGGGCAAAGCCTTTGCGCCGCGCCATCATGGCCAGGTGCCCACCCGCAGTGCCGGCCTGCTCCTCTACCGCTTCCAGGCTCGCCCCCCGAGCGACCCTGGACTCGGGGGCAGGGGCGGACCGGTGCTCGAGGTGCTCCTCGTCCACCCCGGTGGGCCCTACTGGTCCCGCCGGGACGACGGGTGGTGGAGCATCCCCAAGGGGGAGGTCGGGGAGGGCGAGGACGACCTCGACGCAGCGGAGCGGGAATTCGCAGAGGAGCTCGGTGTACCGGCTCCCCCCGGCCCGCGGACGCCCCTCGGCGAGGTGGTCCAGGCGGGAGGCAAACGGGTCCGGGCATGGGCGGTCGCCGCTGAACTCGACGTGTCGGCGATCGACGGAGGCACCTTCACGATCGAGTGGCCACCACGCTCCGGAAGGATGCGCGCGTTCCCCGAGATCGACGCCGCAGCGTGGTACGACCTCGACACGGCGGAGCGGAAGCTGCTCGGAGGCCAGCTCCCCTTGCTCGAGCGGCTCGTCGATGCGGTCGCGTCGGGCAACCTCCCCCCGCCCGACGCAGGTCGATAACGTGCGGGAACTTGAGCGGTACGGGAACGCACTGGAGGAACGATGCCGGCGACGGTCCGAGGAACCGTGGCGACCGAGAGGGGTGCGCCCGTGCAGGTGGTGCCGGTCCTCGTCCCGGACCCCGGCCCGGGCGAGGTCGTCGTGGAGGTGCGCGCGTGCGGCGTCTGCCACACGGACCTGCACTACCGGGACGGTGCGATCAACGACGACTTCCCGTTCCTTCTGGGACACGAGGCAGCCGGTTTCGTCACCGACGTGGGTGACGGGGTCGACCACGTCGCTCCTGGGGACTACGTCGTCATCGCCTGGCGCGCACCGTGCGGCGCCTGCCGGTCCTGTCGCCGCGGGCGGCCGTGGTACTGCTTCGACAGCCGCAACGCGCGCCAGCCCATGACGCTCGAGGACGGCACGCCGCTCTCCGCGGCGCTCGGCATCGGCGCGTTCTGCGAGCGCACTCTCGTCGCCGCCGGGCAGGCCGTCCCGGTAGACCGTGCGGCGAGGCCCGAGGCCGCCGGCTTGATCGGCTGCGGCGTGATGGCCGGGTTTGGCGCCGCCGTCAACACCGGTGAGGTGTCCCGAGGTGACGCGGTGGCGGTGATCGGCTGCGGTGGGGTCGGGGACGCGGCGATTGCCGGCGCGGTGGTCGCGGGCGCTCGGACGATCGTGGCCGTCGACGTCGACGATCGGAAGCTCGCCTGGGCGCGGGAGTTCGGTGCCACCCACACCGTCAACTCGACGACCACGGACCCGGTCGAGGCGATCCGCGAGCTCACGACAGGCAATGGCGCCGACGTCGTCATCGAGGCGGTCGGGCGTCCAGAGACGTACGAGCAGGCCTTCTACGCGCGAGACCTCGCCGGCGTGCTCGTGCAGGTGGGTGTCCCGTCCCCGACGATGCGGATCGACTTGCCGATGATCGAGCTCTTCGGAAGGGGCGGAGCGCTCAAGTCCTCGTGGTACGGCGACTGCCTCCCGACGCGCGACTTTCCGATGCTGATCGACCTTTACCTGCGGGGCGGGCTCGACCTGGACAAGTTCGTCTCCGAGACCATCGCGCTCGACGGAGTGGAGGAAGCGTTCGCAAGGATGCAGCGAGGCGAGGTGCTGCGCTCTGTCGTCGTGTTCGACACCTAGCGGGAGTTTCCGGGAGCGGGTCCTGCTCGAAAGAGCAGCTGACTACCGCGGGACCTCGCACTTCAAGACCTCGCACTTGAGGAACGACGGGAAGTCCGCGGATGCCCGACGGTGCAGCGCGAAGAGCCGCCGCTGCGCAACCATGTCGCCGTTCCATGCGCCGATGCAGTCCGTCGGCGCCACGTTGGCCACCGCTAACAACGCGCCGGCCGCGCCGCAGGACCCTGCGAGCGCGAGCTGGGTGGGGCTGCCGACGTACACGCGCACACCGAGCTCCACGAGGTCTGCGAGCCGGTTGGTGCTCCCCGACGAGTCCTTCACGCCGTCGACGTCGAGCGACGGCAGCATCCCGGTCGGCAACGTCTTCGCGGCGAGGGCAGGGTTGTGGTAGGCGAGGACGGGCATCTCGCCGGCGTCCTCGCGCACCGCACGGAAGAACGACAGCGGTTCCGCTTCCTCCGGGCAGTAGGCGAGGACCGCGTCCGCATGTGCCTCCACCGCGATCCTGGCCGTCGCCTCGAGCGAGGCAGCGGCGTCCGGGTGCCCGGTCCCCACGATGACCGGAACATCGGGCACCGCCTCCGTCACCGCCGCCGCGAGCTCGAGGCGGTCCCGTACCGAGAGGCGAGGGGCCTCTCCCGTCGTGCCCGCGACGAGCACCGAGGAGATTCCGAGGTCGACACAGCGTCGCGCATGCTCGGCGGTGGCCTTCACGTCGACCGTCCCGTTCTCGGCGAACAACGTGACGAGCGCGACCCCGACGCCCGAAGGGAGACGATGAGTGGAAGTCACCGGCACACGATACGGCAGACCATCGGGGGACTCCCCTGGCACCGCCGCCCGAAAGGTGACGTACCCTGAGCCCCTCTCCCGGCGTCTTTCCCCGCAGATGGGCGAGCGGCGGGTTCCCAGAGGAACGGCGGTGGGCATCGAACTGGACGCAGCCGGCGGTATCCTCTTCTCCGACTCCGAGCGCCAACCGCCGGCGAGCCTGCGCGGGCGTCGGCGTGCAGGGCGTCGGCGTGCAGGGCGTCGGCGTGCAGGGCGTCGGCGAATCGACGAAGCAGGTGAGATCGACCAGATGAGACCGTCAGCTCTGCGGGTTCCATGAGCAGCGCCACCATCATCTTGATGCTCGCCGTCTTCGGCGCATGCTGCGTCGAGGCCGTCGAGGCATTGACGATCGTGCTCGCCGCCGGTACCACCCGAGGCTGGCGGTCGGCAATGGAAGGAACCGCGGCCGCGCTGGTCGTCCTCGGCATCCTCGTCGGGGCCGTCGGCGTGCCGCTCGTCCATTACGTCCCCATCGACGCCCTGCGTGTCCTGGTCGGCGCGCTGCTCCTCGTCCTCGGCCTGTCGTGGCTCCGCAAGGCGATCCTGCGTGCGAGCGGACACAAGGCGAAGCACGACGAAGACGCCATCTACCAGGAAACGGCGGCCTCCCTTCGCGCCGACGGTGGCGTGCGAGGCCGTCGGGACAGCCTGGGCTTCGTCGTTGCGTTCAAGGGGGTCTTTCTCGAGGGGATGGAAGTGGTCCTCATCGTCATCAGTCTCGGCGCGAGTCAGCACAAGCTCGGTGATGCGTCGGCTGCCGCCGCCGCGGCCATCGTGGTCGTCTCTGCCGTGGGCCTCGTCGTCTCGCGTCAGCTCTCCGGGGTGCCAGAGAACACCATCAAGACGGTCGTCGGCATCATGCTCACCAGCTTCGGCCTCTTCTGGCTCGGCGAGGGGGCCGGCGTCCGCTGGCCGGGTAGCGACCTCGCCATCCCGGTGCTCATCGGGGTGTTCGCCGCCGTCACCGCCGCTGCGGTCGCCTTGCTCAAGACCCAGGCCCCCGCCCCGTCGCCCTCCCAAGTCGAGGTCACCCACGCCGACGGGACGGTCGCACGGTGACCGACCAGCTCGCACGTTGGACCAAGTCGTTCGGGCACTTCTGGTGGGACTTCCTCGTGGGCGACACCCCGGAGCTGTTCCTCGCCATGCTGGCGCTGGTGGGCATCGCCTTCGGCCTGCGCCACGATCGGATCGCAGATGTCGTGACGCTCCCGCTCCTCGCCATCGTGGCGCTCGTCGGCAGCGCATGGCGCGGGAGGGTCCGCGTGAAGCGGCGCCCGGGGGCACGGAGCTGACCCTTCCGAGCTGACCTTTCCGAGCTGACCCAGGGCGGCTGACCAGGGGCTGCGGACCCGGACCCGCTTGCGCCCCCGCGCTCAACCTCACTTGGTCGTCATCAACCCCGGGTACGATGCCTTGAGATGGAGCCTGCCACGCGCCCTGCGGGTGAAGCTGTGGAGCTGCCGACGAGCGAGCTGCCGACGAGCGAGCTGCCGACCGCCAAGCTGCCGACCGGCACGCCCGTGTCCGATCGCATCCGGGACGGGCTACGCCTCGCCCGGCCCAAACAGTGGGCGAAGAACGTTCTCGTCTTCGTCGCGCCCGGCGCCGCCGGCGTCCTCACGCATGCCGGCCCCGCGCTGCGGTCGCTCGGCGCGTTCGGGGTGTTCTGCGCTGCAGCCTCCGCCATCTACTTCGTCAACGACACCGTCGACGCCGAGGCGGACCGACAACACCCGAAGAAGCGGCTCCGGCCGGTGGCGTCGGGCCGGGTGAGCCCTGCGGCAGCGATCGTGGCTGCCGCGCTCCTCTTCGCCATCGCACTCGCAGGAGCGGCGCTGCTGGCGAGCTGGCCCCTCGTGGTGGTGGTCGCCGCCTACGGCGCCATCACCGTCAGCTACTCCCTTCGGCTCAAGCGCGAACCCGTCATCGAGCTGACGGCCGTGGCCGCGGGGTTCGTCCTGCGGGCGGTCGCCGGCGGGGTGGCGACCCACGTGCCGCTGTCCAGGTGGTTCCTCGTCGTCACCTCCTTCAGCGCGCTCTTCATCGTGATCGGCAAGCGCACGGCCGAGCACCAGGCGCTCGGTGACGAACGCGGCCTGCACCGCAGCGCGCTCGATCAGTACTCGCGGCCGTTCCTGCGCTCGGCGTTGACGTTGAGCGCCGCTGGCGCGGTGACCACGTACTGCCTGTGGGCGTTCGACAAGGGAGGGCTCTCGCACCGCGGTGACCACCTCGTGTGGATCGAGCTCTCCGTTGCCCCGGTGCTCACCGGGGTGCTCTACGTCTTGCGCCTCCTCGACGCCGGTCGCGGCGGGGCACCCAGCGAGCTCGCCTGGGAGGACCGCACTCTCCAGGTCCTCGCGCTCGTCTGGGCGGTGCTCGTCGGCATCGGCGTCTATGCCTGACGCGCGCGGCGAAGAGCTTCTCTCGGGCTGGGGCCGCACCGCCCCCACCCGCGCACTGCTGCGGTCCCCAGCGGACGCCCACGACGTCGCGACCCTGGTCTCGCGCCCCTGCGCCGCGGGGCTGATCGCTCGAGGCCTGGGTCGCAGCTACGGCGACGCCGCGCAGTGCGCCGGGGGGACCGTCGTCGACACCCTTCGTCTCACGGGAGTGGGCGAGGTGGACGCGGAGGGTGAGGTCGAGGTGGGCGCGGGGACGTCGCTCGATGCGCTCGTGCGACGGACGCTTCCCGAGGGCTGGTTCCTCCCCGTGACTCCCGGCACCCGCCAGGTCACGATCGGTGGAGCGATCGCCGCGGATGTCCACGGGAAGAACCACCACGCAGACGGCAGCTTCGCCCGCCATACGACGGCCATCACGCTCGCGACGCCGGCCGGGGAGCGCCGGGTGAGCCCCGTCGACGACGCAGAGCTCTTCTGGGCGACCGCCGGCGGCATGGGGCTCACCGGCATCGTGACGTCGGCCAGCATCCGCATGCTGGCGGTCGAGACGGACCGGATGCTCGTCGACACGGACCGGTACTCGGACCTCGACGCGGTCATGTCGGCAATGGAAGAGGGCGACGCGCGCTATCGCTACTCGGTGGCGTGGGTCGACTGCTCGAGGTCGGGGCGGGCGGTGCTCACCCGCGGGGACCACGCCCTCACCGCCGACCTGGGGTCTCGTGAACGACGCAAGGTCTCCGAGCCGCCTTCCCGCCCGCCGCTGCGAGCCCCCGCTCACCTCCCCGCCGGTCTCCTCAACCGCCTGACCATCGCCGCGTTCAACGAGGCGTGGTACCGGCGTGCGCCTGCGCACCGCGAGGCCGAGCTCCAATCGATGTGGCGCTTCTTCCATCCCCTCGACGGCGTTGCGGACTGGAACCGCCTCTACGGGCAATCGGGATTCCTCCAGTACCAGTTCGCGGTGCCGCCGCAACGGGGGGATGTGGTGCACTCGGCAATGGGCGAGCTGGCACGCCGGCGCGTCCCGTCCTTCCTCGCGGTGTTGAAGCGGTTCGGGCCGTCCTCGCCTGGACCGCTCTCGTTCCCCATGCCGGGATGGACCCTCGCGCTCGACGTGCCGGTCGGACCGGCCGGGGTGGCCGAGTGTCTCGACCGCCTCGACGAGCTCGTGGCAGCGGCGGGCGGGCGGATCTACCTCGCCAAGGACTCCCGGCTCCGACCAGACTTGGTGCCCACCATGTACCCGCGCCTCGAGGAGCTCCGGGAGGTCCGCCGCAGGGTCGACCCCGGCGGCGTGCTCCGCTCGGACCTCTCTCGCCGGCTCGGCCTGGACTGAGGAGAGCAGCGTGCTCGACGCCTTCGGACAGCCCCAATCGGCCGTCGTCCTCGGTGGCAGCTCGGACCTCGCGGGCGCCATCGTCGGCGCGCTCGTACGTCGACGATGCAAGACGGTGGTCCTCGCGGGAAGAGACGAAGCGCGGCTCGGACAGGCGGCTCGAGCTGCATCGTCCGCCGGCGCCGACCAGGTCTCCACTGTCCGCTTCGATGCCCTCGACGTGACGGACGCCGTGCGGGCGGTGGACGAAGCTTTCGACGCCGCCGGTGCGGTCGATCTCGTCCTCGTCGCGGTCGGGGTGCTCTCGAGTGAGCGGGACGAGCTCGACCCGGCCCGCACCGCCGAGGTGGTCACCGCCACCTACTCGTGGCCCGCCGTGGCGCTCACCCGGGTGGCGGCGCGCTTCCGGGACCAGGGGTACGGCCGGATCGTCGTGCTGTCGTCGGTGGCGGCGGTGCGCGTGCGCAGGCAGAACTTCGTCTACGCCTCGGCGAAGTCGGGCCTCGACGACTTCTCGATCGGGCTCTCCGAGGCGCTGCGCGGGACGGGCGTCGTCGTCCAGGTGGTCCGTCCGGGCCGGGTCCCGACCAAGATGACCGAAGGGCTGCCGAAGGCGCCGCTGTCGACCACGCCCGGGGCCGTCGCCGACGCGGTGATGGCCGGCCTCGAGTCCCGAGACCAGGTCGTGTGGGCGCCGCCGGTGGCGAGGTGGGCGCTTTGGGCGGCGAAGTTCGTGCCGCAGTCCCTCTGGCGCCGGCTTCCCGGCTGACAGTCCCGCGGGTTTCACGACAAGGAGGTGCACCATGGAGCTCGGCTGTGCGGTCCCGGTCTCGGGGTCCTGGGCAAGCGCCCAGGGATGTGCGGAGGTCGCAGGGCTCGCCGAGGAGCTCGGCTACCGCTCGCTCTGGGTCTTCCAACGGCTGCTGGCACCGGTTGACGACCTCGGCGAGCCCCGCCTCGAACCTCAGTACCGGAGCGTCCAGGATCCCCTCGCGGTCCTCGCGTACCTGGCAGGGAAGACGACTGGGCCACGTCTCGGCGTCGCCGTCGTCAACGCTCCCTTCTACTCCCCCATCGTGCTGGCGAAGCAGCTCACGACTATCGACCACCTGTCCGGAGGTCGACTCGACGTGGGCATCGGCCTCGGATGGATGCGCGAGGAGTTCGAGGCCGCGGGGGTGCCCTTTTCCCACCGCGGGGCGCGCACCGCGGACTTCGTGCGCTGCCTGCGCACGATCTGGACGGAGGAGGTCGTCGAGTACCAGGGCCCCTACTTCCGGGTCCCGCGTGCCCGTGTCGATCCGAAGCCCGTGCAGCGGCCCCACCCGCCCGTCCTGCTCGGCGGGACCGCGGAGGCGTCGTTGCGCCGCGCCGGGCGCATGGCGGATGGTTGGGTGAGCAGCAGCCGCGCGGACCTCGGCTCGCTGGCCGAGTCCATCGCGGTCGTGCGCGCCGCTGCGCAGGACTCGGGGCGCGACCCGTCCTCCCTCCGGTTCGTGTGCCGGGCGGTGGTGAAGGTCCGATCGGACACCCGCGGACCGCTGACCGGGACGCTCGAGGAGATCCGCGAGGACCTTGGCGTGCTCGCCGCGTCGGGCATGACCGAAGCGTTCGTCGACCTCAACTTCGATCCGCTCGTCGGCGCTCCGGACGCCGACCCGGAGGCGTCCCTGCGGCACGCCCGGACGGTGCTCGAGGCGCTGGCGCCGGCCCGCCGGTAGCGCCAGCAGGGACCGAACCCCACATCGGCCCCCGATGCCAACTACGGTTGAGCCGAACGTCAGGGCGGGAGGGGCCCCACATGCTCGTGCTCAATCGTCGACCAGGTGAGTCGATCGTCATCGAACCGGACCTGCGCGTGACGGTCCTTTCGGTGGCGGACCGCCGCGTCTGGATCGACCTGCAGTCCTCGAGCGGGGTGCCGGGGCTCCGGATCTCGGCGACCGTGCTGTCCCCCGACGTGGCGCGCCTCGAGATCATCCCGATGTCGAGCGTCGTGTTCGAGGACGGCTGCGTCCGCATGACCCCCGGGTCGGAGGGTGACCCGTCGACCGCCGTGCGGGCGGGCCTGGCGGTCGACCGCAGGCCGGGTGAGCGGGTCGAGATCGCCGACGACCTGTGGGTGGGGATCGCCTCGGTTTCCAAGGGCAACCCCTCGCTCACGTTCGGCGGCAAGGCGATCGGTGACGCCTTCAGCATCACGCTCATCCGTCCGGCCGGCAGCTACGTGCGGCTCGG
>JAJZMN010000215.1:0-8985 GCA_021850345.1 Actinomycetes bacterium
CAGCCGTTCGTTTGCGTCAACGACGCCGAACGGCGATCCGGGGGCCGGCGGCAGGGCCGGCGGGATCACCGGATCGAAGTCGAAGGAGCCGAAGAAGCCGGAGGATCGGCGGCAGGCAGAGCGACGGGTCAGCGGTGTGGCGAAGGGTGCGGTGGACTCGCTCGACGAACTCGACCACCAGATCGCCACAAGCCAGTGAGCCGCACCCGGAGATTACGGGGAGGAGTACGAGGCAGAAGGAGACAGGAAGGTGTTCGAAGAGGGCGGCAGCTACTCGCGCTCGATGAAAATGCACTCACCGGGGCACTCTTCGGAGGCCTCGACGACCGCGTCCTCCAGATCCTCGGGGACGAGAGCCATCCCCGCCGAGCCACCCGGTTCGTTCTTCACGTCGTCGCCTTCCTTCACGTAGGCGAGTCCGTCGTCGAGAAGGGTGAAGACCGCGGGCGCGATCTCTTCGCAGAGCCCATCGCCGGTGCACAGATCCTGGTCTATCCAGACCTTCATTCGTCGCCTTTCTCCGTCGATGTCGGCAGGACCCCGGTCTGCCCTCTGCTTGTCGTGCTTGTCGCTTAGCTGCTTGTTGCTTGTCTCTGTCCGTCGCCCACCGTCGCCCACCGGCGTCGGAGCCGGGAGTCCCCCTAGAGGCATACCCCTGCGCCTCGCCACACCTCAGGTCCACCGACCGTTTGGAGGCCGAAGCGCGCAGAGCCAGGGGAGCCGGCCACCGGCGACGCCCAGATTACTCCTTCAATCCCCAACCTTTGCATGACCGCACATCGCCGCGTTCTCCCATTTCAGGGGCACAGCCCACGTTCAGGGCAGTCCCGGGGCCTTCCTCTGCACCCCAGGTCGGTCCGCGCCCCATGTCGAGCGGAGCCCAGCCCGTGTCCAGTCCCTCCACGCCCAGGCCCAGTTCAGCCCCCTTCCAGGCCGCCATCAGGAAGACCTCAGGAAGACGTCCGCGTCCTGATGTCTCAGCGGCCAGACGCCCCGGGGACTGCCGCGCGCCGCTCTGACGCCACCGGTATGGTGAGCCCAGGCGGACCCGCGACGCGGTGGGAGTACAGATCGGGGAGGTGAGTCCGACGCCTGATCGAGCACACGACGAAGGCGGGGAACCACGCGCAGACCTCGAGGTGATGCGCGCCCGGCTCATAGAAGCAGAAGAAGAGGTGCGCGCCCTGAGGCGCCGCCTGCAGGAGAGCCCCGGGCGCGTCCAGACGCTCGAAGAGCGACTCCTCGAGTCCAAGGGGCAGCTTGCCCACGCCGTTTCGCAGAACGAGAAGCTGACCTTCACGCTCCAGCAGGCGAAGGAGCAACTCGCCGCGCTCCGTGACGAGGTGGAGAAGCTCACCCAGCCGCCCGCGGCCTACGGCACCTATCTCGGCACCAACGACGACGACACCGTCGACGTCTTTTCCGGGGGCCGAAAGATGCGGGTCTCCGTTCACCCCGACATCGACCTCGACGGCCTGTCCAAGGGCGACGAGGTGGTCCTGAACGAATCGCTCAACGTGGTGCTCGCGCGCCCGGGCGAGCTCGCCGGGGAGGTCGTCACCTTGAAGGAGGTGCTCGACCCGGGCCGTCGTGTGGCGGTGTTCGTCCGCGCCGACGAGGAGCGGGTGGTGGAGCTCTCCGACTCGATGGCCGAGATGCGCCTGCGCGCGGGAGACGCGCTGCTCATGGACACGCGCAGCCAGCTCATCATCGAGAAGCTGCCGCGTCCCGAGGTGGAAGAGCTCGTGCTCGAAGAGGTCCCCGACATCACCTACGCGGACGTCGGCGGACTCGACGCACAGATCGAGGCGATCACCGACGCGGTGGAGCTTCCGTACCTGCACCGCGAGCTCTTCGGCAGCTACCGGCTGCCCGCGCCCAAGGGCATCCTCCTCTACGGGCCACCGGGATGCGGCAAGACGCTCATCGCCAAGGCGGTCGCGAATTCGCTCGCCAAGAAGGTCGCCGAGACGACCGGCAACGCCAACGTCCGCAGCTACTTCCTCAACATCAAGGGCCCCGAGCTCCTCAACAAGTATGTGGGGGAGACCGAGCGCCAGATCCGACTGGTCTTCCAGCGGGCGCGGGAGAAGGCGGAGGAGGGCGTCCCCGTCATCGTGTTCTTCGACGAGATGGACTCGTTGTTCCGGACCCGGGGGACCGGGATCAGCTCGGACATGGAGTCGACGATCGTCCCGCAGCTGCTCGCCGAGATCGACGGCGTCGAAACGTTGCGCGACGTCATCGTGATCGGCGCGTCGAACCGGGAGGACCTCATCGACCCCGCGATCCTTCGCCCGGGTCGGCTCGACGTGAAGATCAAGATCGAGCGCCCGGACGCCGATGCAGCGGCACAGATCTTCTCGAGGTACCTCCGTGCCGACCTGCCGCTCGACGCCGGGGAGGTCGAGCGTCTCGGCGGCGGGGACCCCGAGAAGACGGTGCAGGTCATGATCGAGTCGACCGTCGCCGAGATGTACCGGGCGGACGACGACAACCGCTTCCTCGAGGTCACCTACCAAAACGGTGACAAAGAGGTCCTCTATTACCGGGACTTCTCCTCTGGGGCCATGATCGAGAACATCGTGCGACGGGCGAAGAAGCTGGCCTTGAAGCGCGAGATCGCCGGCGAGGGACGCGGGATCAAGACGTCGGATCTCGTCGAGTCGATCCGCCAGGAGTACAAGGAGAACGAGGACCTTCCCAACACGACGAACCCCGACGACTGGGCCAGGATCTCGGGCAAGAAGGGCGAACGGATCGTCTACGTGCGCACGCTCATGTCCGAGGACCGCGACGGCGGCCGCGGCGGCCGCGCGATCGAGCGGGTCGGCACGGGTCAGTACCTCTGAGCTTCTGACCGACCGGCTGACCCCTCTGACCCCTCTGACGAACAGGTAGGGTCCCACCGTGGCGATCCCCAAGGTCTGCGGTATCGAGACCGAGTACGGCATCCACGTGGCCGGCGGCGACGGGAACCCGATCACGGCGTCCTCGGTCCTCGTCAACGCCTATGCCACGGAAGCCGAACGCAGGACGGACTGGGACTTCGAGGACGAGACACCTGCGAATGACGCGCGGGGCTTCACCCGCGAGGGCTCGATGGCCCCGATCGTCGAGACCCACCTCGCCAACACGGTGCTCACCAACGGCGCCCGGTACTACGTCGACCACGCCCATCCCGAGTACTCCTCGCCCGAGTGCGCAGACCCGCTGACGCTCGTGCGCTACGACAAGGCTGGCGAGGAGGTGCTGCGCCGCTCGATGCGTGCCGCCGCGCACGTCTTCCCCGGCTCGCCGCCCGCGGTTGTCTACAAGAACAACTCCGACGGCAAGGGCAACTCCTACGGCTGTCACGAGAACTACCTCGTAGACCGTGCCGTGCCGTTCACCAAGGTCGCGGCTGGGGTCGTCCCACACTTCGTCACGCGCCAGATCTACACGGGAGCCGGGAAGGTGGGCGTGGAGACCCCCGCGCTGGACAAGTCGCAGGTGCACTTCCAGATCTCCCAGCGCGCCGAATTCTTCGAGGAGGTCATCGGCCTCGAGACGACCCTCAAACGACCGATCGTCAACACGCGGGACGAGCCGCACGCGGACCCCCGCCGGTTCCGCCGCCTCCACGTCATCGTGGGCGACGCCAACCTGTCGGAGGTCGCGACCTTCCTCAAGGTGGGGACCACCGCGCTCGTCCTCGCGATGGTCGAAGACGACGTCGCGCCGCTCCGCGACCTGACGCCGGCCGACCCGGTCCGGGCCATGCACCAGGTCTCGACCGACCTGACCCTCCGCCGGCCCCTCGCCATGGCCGACGGCGGGACCGCGACCGCGCTCGCCGTCCAGTGGGAGCTGTACACCGCTGCCCGCAAGTACGCCGATCACTACGGCCTGTCGGTCCTCGGCGGCGACGAGGTCGGCGAACAGGTCCTCCAGCGCTGGGAAGCGGTCCTCCACGGCCTCGAGAGCGACCCGTCAACGCTCGCCGGCCAGCTGGACTGGGTGGCGAAGCGCCGGTTGGTCGAGGCCTACCGTGAGCGCCACGGCTGCGAGTGGGGGGACAGCAGGCTGTCCGCCCTCGACCTCCAGTACCACGACCTGCGGCCGGAGCGGTCCCTCTACGCTCGTCTGGACATGGAGCGCCTGGTCGACGACGACGCGGTGCTGGCGGCCGTGACAACCCCGCCGGCGGACACGAGGGCCTGGTTCCGGGGCCAGTGCCTCGCCCGCTGGCCCGACGCGGTCGTCACCGCCAACTGGGACTCGCTCGTCTTCGACCTGGGGACCGACCCCCTGCGACGCGTTCCTATGATGGATCCACTCAAGGGAACGGCGGCGCACACCGCGGCCCTCCTGGACGCGAGCGCGACGCCCGCGCAGCTCCTGGACCAGCTGAGCGCATGACGACCTTGGAGAGTGTTCGGCGATGACGCACATGGCGGCGGCAGCCGGGATAGGACATTGACGTGCAAGAGGGGATGAGCTGATGGCTGAGCGAGAACTCAAACGCAAGAGCGCGCCGGCTCGCACCGAGCCCGAGGTCGAAGTCGCCGACGAGGCACCGGCGACCTCCGAGCGGGGCGAGAAGATCAAGGCGGAGCTCGACGACCTGATGGACGAGATCGACGAGGTACTCGAGGACAACGCCGAGGAGTTCGTGCGCAACTACGTCCAGAAGGGTGGCCAGTAGCCCGAGTGGCGCTCCCGATCTTTTCGCCCACCGAGGACCCCGGACCGGACTTCGCGAGCCTGCTGCGGCGCAGTGGTGTCCCCGCTATACCGCAGGACACCGGGGTCGCGGCGTCCGTCCGCCACGCCACCACGGTGGTCGCGCTCCGATTCGCGGACGGCATCGTGATGGCAGGGGACCGGCGGGCGACCGAGGGCCACTCGATCGCGCACCGGGCCATGGAGAAGGTCTTCCCGGCGGATCGGTACTCGTCGGTCGCCATCGCCGGCGCCGCCGGGTTCGCCGTCGAGATGGTGCGCCTTTTCCAGACCCAGCTCGAGCACTACGAGAAGGTCGAGGGCGTGACGCTCAGCCTCGAGGGAAAGGCCAACCAGCTCGCCCAGATGGTCCGACAGCACCTGCCGCTCGCCATGCAGGGCCTCGCGGTCGTGCCGCTCTTCGCCGGCTACGACACGGCGCGCTCGACCGGCCGCATCTTCACGTACGACGTGACCGGGGGCCACTACGAAGAGGCCGACTACCAGGCGACCGGGTCGGGCGGGCGTGATGCGCGCACGACCATCAAGCTGGGCTTTCGCGAAGGGCTCTCGCGCTCCGAGGCCGTCGAGCTCGCCATCCAGGCGCTCTACGAGGCCGCCGACGAGGACTCGGGGACCGGTGGTCCCGACGTCGTCCGCGGCATTTACCCGACCGTCGCGGTGGTGACCGTCGACGGCTACTTGGAAGTACCCGAGCAGGAGGTCGCGGACCGTTTCGGTGCGCTCATCGAGCGAAAGCGCGCCGAGCGCGAGGCGACCGGGGGCGCATCGGGCGGAGGTGAGCCGGCATGACGATGCCGTTCTACGTCGCGCCCGAGCAGGTGATGAAGGACCGGGCGGAGTACGCCCAGAAGGGCATCGCGAGAGGCCGTTCGCTCATCGCGACCCGGTACGCCGAAGGGGTCCTCATCGTCGCGGAGAACCCCTCCCGGTCGCTCCACAAGATCAGCGAGATCTACGACCGGATCGCGTTCGCCGGCGTCGGCAAGTACAACGAGTACGACCAGCTCCGGGTGGCCGGCGTGCGCCACGCGGACACGAAGGGCTTTGCCTTCAGCCGCGAGGACGTCGATGCACGCTCCCTCGCCAACCTCTACGCGCAGTTCCTCGGGAACGTCTTCACGCACGAGATGAAGCCGCTCGAAGTGGAGATCCTCGTCGCCGAGCTGGGGTCGAACGGAAAGCCGGACCAGCTGTACCACATCGCCTACGAAGGGACGATCACCGACGAGGACCGCTTCGCCGTCCTCGGTGGCGACGCGGAGACCATCGCCGAGCGCGTCGCAGCCGACTGGTCGGGGGACCGCGACCGTGCGGCGGCCGTCCGCGCGGCGGTCCGGGCGCTCGCAGGCCCCGACCGCACCCTCGGTCCGGACGACCTCGAGGTGGCAGTGCTCAGCAGGCAGAACGGCCGCCGTTCGTTCAGGCGGATCACCGACCGCGAGCTCAACGAGATCCTGCAGGGTGGCGGCGGTGGCGAAGGAGAGGACGGCCACGGCGCGCGGAGCGGCGGGCCGTCGGAGCCGACCGAGCGCACCTCCGGCGGACCGGACGACCAGGCCGCCGCCGAAGGGGGAGACGGCTCGCTCCCGGCGGGCTGACCCCGGTTCCTCCCGGACGGGCCGCCCGCCAGCCTCGCTCGTCCCGCCCGGCGACCCACATCGCCATGCGGTGTCCGGCGGCGGACCCGGCACTACCGTGGCCCTGTGGAGCGACGGATCTTCGGGCTCGAGAACGAGTACGGGGTCACGTTCACCCTTCGCGGCCAGCGCCGGCTCAGCCCCGACGAGGTGGCGCGCTACCTCTTCCGGCGCGTCGTCAGCTGGGGGCGCTCTTCGAACGTCTTCTTGGAGAACGGCGCGCGCCTCTACCTCGACGTCGGAAGTCATCCCGAGTACGCGACGCCTGAGTGCGACCGCATCGGCGACTTGGTCGTGCACGACAAAGCGGGGGAGTGGATCCTCTCCCAGCTCGTCGCAGGCGCCCAGGCGCGTCTTCGAGAAGAGGGAATCCGCGGCGACGTCTATCTCTTCAAGAACAACACCGACTCGGCCGGCAACTCCTATGGCTGCCACGAGAACTATCTCACCGAGCGCAACGACGACTTCAACCGCTACACCGAGGTACTGATCCCGTTCCTGGTCAGCCGGCAGATCTTTGCCGGCGCCGGGAAGGTGCTGCAGACCGCGCGCGGTGCCGTCTACTGCATCAGCCAGCGGGCCGAGCACATCTGGGAGGGTGTCTCGTCCGCGACGACGCGGAGCCGCCCCATCATCAACACCCGGGACGAGCCGCACGCCGACGCCGAGCGCTACCGCAGGCTGCACGTCATCGTGGGCGACTCGAACATGAGCGAGTACGCGACGTTCCTCAAGATCGGTTCGACGAGCATCCTGCTGTCGATGCTGGAGGACTCCGGCACGGTGCTGCGCGACCTCACCCTCGAGAACCCGATCCGAGCCATCCGTGAGATCAGCCACGACATCACGTGCCAACGCCGAGTCCGGTTGGCCAACGGCCGCGAAATGCGAGCGCTCGACATCCAGATCGAGTACCTCGAGCGCGCGCTCCGCTTCAGGGACCGTCACGGGCTCGGGGCCGAGGAGGAGCGGGCTCTGGAGATGTGGCAGCACTGCCTGAAGGGACTCGAGTCCGACCCCCTCTCCCTGTGGCGGGAGTGCGACTGGGTGGCGAAGCACCGTCTCATCGAGGAGGTCCGGAACCGCCAGGACATTCCGCTCTCACACCCGAAGGCGGCGCTGGTGGACCTCATGTACCACGACGTGGACCGGACGCGCGGCCTCTTCTACAAGCTCCAGGCGCGCGACCAGGTGGAGCGGACGTGTGCCGATGCCGACATCGCCACCGCGATGACCGAGCCGCCGCAGACCACCCGCGCGAGGCTGCGCGGTGCCTTCGTACGCCGTGCGAAGGAGCGTCGGCGCGACTTCACCGTCGACTGGGTGCACCTCAAGTTGAACGACCAGGCACAGCGCACCGTGCTGCTGAAGGACCCCTTCCGGTCGCACGACGACCGGGTCGAGCGCCTGATCGCATCGCTCTGAGCTCTCCGAGGGGAGCGGCGCCCGGGGTGCCCGTGCCGCCGGCGCCTGCGAACATCCCCGCCGGCGTCAACCGGCATGCTCCCCGCAGTGCGGAAGCACCTTGTAGCCTCGGGAGCCCGTGAGCACCGAACCCTCTGCGCCCGGCCGTACCGGCGCCGTTCCACCTACCGGCGACATGGCCGAGGCCGCCCCTTCGGTGGTCGGCGACACACCTCGATCGGGCAATGGCAGCACACCGGCGGGCGGTGGCCCCGGGGGCGGCGCGGGCGGCGCGGGCGGCCAGCCGCGGCCTCGCCGCAACGCACGCCGCTGGCTCGTCGAATGGCTCGTCATCATCCTCGTCGCGGTCGGGGTCGCCTTCGGGGTGCGAACCTACGTCGCGCAGACCTACTACGTGCCGTCGACATCGATGTGGCCGACGCTCAAGGCTGGGGACCGGATCGTCGTCAACAAGCTCTCGGGCACGATCCACGTCGGGGACATCATCGTGTTCCGGCGCCCGCCCGCCGAGCACTGCGGCGGTGCACCGGTCCCGGACCTCGTAAAGCGCGTCGTCGGGCTCCCTGGGCAGACGGTCTCGGCGCATACAGGCCAGGTGTACATCACAGGCAAGCTGTTGAAGGAACCCTGGCTGCCCAAGGGTCCTCACGTCTACACGACGATGACCGGCTCCTACCACGTGCCGCGCGGGGACTACTTCGTGATGGGGGACAACCGCGTGAACTCCTGTGACAGCAGGATGTGGGGACCCGTGAAGGCGTCCTACATCGTCGGCAAGGTCTTCCTCATCCTCTGGCCGCCCTCGCAGTTCCGGTTCTTCTGAGGTCCACGGCCCGTGAAGGCCCGCCCGTAAGAGGCGCACGGAGAGCCCCCTGTAGAATCGGGCGCGCGTGCTGGACCTCAGCCCGACAAAGCTCCTCATCATCTTCGTCGTCGTGGTGGTCCTCCTCGGGCCGAAGCGGCTGCCCGAGGTCGCCCGCCAACTCGGCGCGGGCTGGCGGAAGCTCCGGGAGCTGCACCTCCAGGTCGACCGAGAGCTTCGCCAGAGCCTTCCTGACCTTCCGAGCAGCCGGGACATCGTTCGGTTCGCCCGGTCACCCGTGTCGCTGCTGGACCAGCTGGCCGACCGCCACGGGGGGGTGGGATCGCCGGACGGCAAAGCGCCTGGCCCACCCGAAGTCAGGGAGCCGGGCTC
>JAJZMN010000215.1:8995-17626 GCA_021850345.1 Actinomycetes bacterium
CTCGGTGGACAATGGGGAGTCGGCCTCGGTCGACGACGGGGAGCCGGGCTCGACGGATCGCGGGGGGCCAGCCGCCGGTGAGCTCGGGGCACCGGTCGACGGCCTCGAGAGCGAGACTGCTGCGGGCCGGATTCCGGCCCCCGGGGTCCCCGCCCTCGCTGGACTCGACGCCGACGACCCCAACCTCAACTAGCCGATGACCATGCCGCTCTCAGAGCGTGTGTCGGCGATGCGCCGCACGCGCACGGATCCCGACACGATGACGCTCGGCGAGCATCTGGGGGAGCTCCGCCGGCGGCTTCTCATCGCCGTCGTCGCCTTCGTCGTCCTCGCGTGCGTCTCGGTCTTCTTCTACAACTGGGAGTTCGCGCTGCTGCGGCATCCGTACTGCGAGATCCACCAGGCGAACGCCTGCAACTTCTACGTCACCGCACCGCTCGACGCGCTCAGCCTGCGGGTGAAGCTCGCTGCCTTCGGCGGGCTCGTGCTCGCCTCGCCAGTCGTGCTCTGGGAGCTGTGGCGGTTCATCACGCCGGGGCTCCGCCGCACCGAGAAGCGTTATGCGGTGCCGTTCGTGGTCTCGTCGGTCGTTCTCTTCCTGTTCGGCTGCGCAGTGGTCTACCTCGTGCTTCCGCACACGCTCGGCTGGCTCATCGCGGTCGGGGGTCCGCGCATCCACGCGCTCTTGAACCCCAATGCGTACCTCACCCTGGTGCTGCTCTTGATGGTGTTGTTCGGGCTGACCTTCGAGTTCCCCGTCGTCCTCGTCGCCCTGCAGCTTGCGCGGGTCGTCACGCCCGCCGCGCTCCTGCGCCACTGGCGATGGGCGGTGATCGGGATCACCGTCTGCTCCGCGGTCTTCACGCCGAGCTCGGACCCGTTCTCGATGCTCGCGCTCGCCACGCCGCTCGTGGTCTTCTACTTCGCGTCCATCGGCGTCGGCAAGCTCTTCCGCCGTTGAGCACCCCGACGCCGCACGAGTCGGCGGGACTGTCGCCGCACGGGCCCTCTCCCGCGCCAACGGCGTCGCTTCGCGGACAACGGGCGCGCTTCTTGCGAAAGCGCCGGTTCGATCCGGACCCCTTCCAGACCGAGGCCTTCGACGCGCTCGACGACGGTCGCTCCGTTCTCGTCTCGGCGCCCACGGGGTCGGGGAAGACCCTTGTGGCCGCCTACGCCGTGGACCAGGCCCTCACGTCGGGAGGCAAAGCCTTCTACACGACGCCGCTCAAGGCGCTCTCGAACCAGAAGTTCGGTGAGCTCGCCGCCGAGCACGGGGGCGAACGCGTCGGGCTCCTCACCGGCGACACCGCGGTGCGCCCGGACGCGCCGGTCGTCGTGATGACGACCGAGGTCCTGCGCAACATGCTCCTCGCCGGCTCGGATCTGCTCGACCGTCTGCGCACGGTCGTCCTCGACGAGGTCCACTACCTCCAGGATCCCTACCGCGGCGGCGTGTGGGAGGAGGTCCTCGTCCTGTGCCCGCCGACAGTGACCTTCGTCTGTCTGTCGGCCACCGTGTCCAACGCACATGAGCTCGGGGAGTGGCTCACCTCGGTGCGGGGCCCGACGACCGTCGTCGTCGAGCGACGGCGCCCGGTGGTCCTCCGCCACCACCTTGCGGTCCACCGGCGGCAGCCCGAGGCGGGTGGAACGCCGGCAACCGACCTCCTTCCCCTCCTGCGCGACGGCCGTCCGGGGGGCGAGGCGCTCCGGCTGGACCAGGCCGCGCGCCGGATCGCCCAGTTCGAGCCGGCGCCGCGCTGGCGCGGAGGCGACCGCCGCGGTCCCCGCTTGCCCTTCCGCCCGCCGAGGCGGACGGAGCTCGTCGAGGCGCTCGAGGACCGCGACCTCCTGCCCGCGATCGTGTTCATCTTCAGCCGCGCCGCATGCGACGACGCGGTCGCACAGTGCCTGCGAGAGGGCCTGCGTCTCACCGACCATCACCAGCGCGCCGAGATACGCCACATCGCCGAAGCGCACGTGGAAGACCTGAGCGACGACGCCCTCGACGTTCTCGGCTACCCCCAGTGGCTCGAGGGGCTCACGTCGGGGATCGCGGCGCATCACGCCGGGCTGGTGCCGGCGTTCCGCGAGACCGTCGAGGAGTGCTTCGCCGGCGGTCTGCTCCAGGTGGTGTTCGCGACCGAGACGTTGTCCCTCGGCATCAACATGCCTGCGCGGACCGTCGCCATCGAGCGGTTCGACAAGTACGGCGGCGCGGGGCGGGCACCGCTCACCTCCGGTGAGTACGCCCAGCTCACCGGGCGCGCTGGGCGGCGCGGCCTCGACGAGGTGGGCCATGCGGTCGTGCTCTGGGCGCCCGACACCCCGGTCGCGGAGATGGCCCGAACCGCAATCGCACCGCCGCCGGACCTTCGCTCCGCGTTCCGCCCGACTTACAACCTCGCGGTCAACCTCGTTCGTCGCTTCGACCGCAAGACGGCGATCTCCGTGCTGCGGCGCTCCTTCGCACAGTGGCAGGCCGACGCCGCGGCAGCCTCGGCGTCGGTGGCACAACCCCCACATGAAAAGCCGAAGGGTGATCGGGGACGGCGCGGGATCGCAAGAAGCGAGGCGCGGTCCAGCGAGACGCCGTCCAGCGAGACGCGGTCCAGCGAGACGCCGTCC
Organism: Actinomycetes bacterium; assembly: GCA_021850345.1. The sequence goes on from JAJZMN010000215.1 coordinate 11,627, forward strand.
CGTGAGACCCAGCGGAGCACCCGGCGAGACGTGCTCGTGGACCACCTCGGACGGCGCCTCGCGGTACTCGAGGAGCTCGGGTACGTCGATCAGTGGTCGCTCACGGCCCGAGGGTCGCGCCTCGCCCGCGTGTACCACGAGTGCGACCTGCTCGTCGCCGAGGCGATCGCCGAAGAGGTGCTTCGTGACGCCGAACCTGCGGTCGTCGCGGGGGTCCTCTCGTCGCTCGTGTTCGAACGACGGCGCGCACGGCGGCCACCCGGCGGTCCGCCGCACGGACGACGCAGAGCCGTGCGCGAGGCCGCTCGAGAAGCGGCGCGGGAGACGGCGCGCAAGCAGCGGCGAAAGGGCGGCGGAGACCGGCTGGGAGAGGGCAGACGCCGGGACATCGCGACACGTCTCGCGACGCTTGACGGGCTCGCCGACCACATCCGGGCGGTGGAAGAGATCCACCTCGTCCCCCGCACCCGCCAGCCCGAGCACGGGCTCGCGGGCGCAGTGGCCTCATGGGCGAGGGGCGCCTCGTTCGGCACGGTGCTCGAGGTGGCATCCCAGGACGTGGGGGAGATCGCCCCCGGCGACTTCGTGCGGACGGTAAAGCAGCTCGTGGACCTGGTCGGGCAGGTCGCCACGGTCGCTGCGGACCCGGCGACGGCGGCCGCAGCCGATGCCGCCATGCGGCTCCTGCGGCGCGACGTCGTGGCGGTCGGCGGGGCGGCGGACCTCGGGGAGTAGCAAGCGGCGCGGTCGCGGGGCGGAGGCGGGGTGGCGCCGGGAGGACCAGGCGGGTCGGGCGCCGGGAGGACCAGGCGGTGGTCCGCCACCTCCTCAGGGTGGGGGCCTAACCTTGGCCGGGCCATGGCGCCCTATGTCCCCGAGGAGTTCACGCCCGCGGAGCAGGCGATCCTCCGCCGCTATGTGACGAACCTCGACCTTCCGGTGTTCGCCCTGGTCAACCTCCCCGAAGTCGTGAAGGGTGCGCTGTTCGCCCGCTATTCGCGCTCGGCCAAGAGCCTGCGGCGCCTCTTCCTCGACGAGTTCGTCGGCGAGCTCGACGTCACCGGCGATTCGACGATCGACGCCACCATCGGGCTGCGGCGCGCGGAGCAGCTCTACGAGCGGGTCTTCTTCGAGTACGGCGACGACTCGGTCGCCCAGCTCGGGGGCGTCCACCTCGCATGCGAGCAGGCGTCGAACGTGCTCACCAAGGTGCTCGAGCGCGGGCGGCTCATGTCGTACCTCGAGCAGTCGACCCGATACATCGCCTACGACCAGCGGCTCCCGAGCGGGCACTACCGCTACTACCGGCCACCGGAGATCCTCGAGTCGGCGCTCGGCGCGCGCTACGTCGGAGACCTCGACCGCATGTTCGACAGCTACGGAGCACTCCTCCAGCGGCTCGTCTCCTGGCTCGGCGCCCGCTACCCCCGGCAACCCGGGGACTCCGACTTCGTCCATCGTCAGGCCGTGAAGGCGAAGGCCCTCGACGCGGCGCGCGGACTGCTACCGGCGGCGTCCCTCTCGAACGTCGGCATCTACGGCGACGGGCAGGCGTACGAAGGCCTGCTCCTCAGGATGGCGGCCCATCCGCTGCCCGAGGTCCGCGCCTACGGAGCGATGATGCTCGCGGAGCTGCGCAAGGTCATCCCGTCGTTCCTCCAGCGTGTGGACGTCCCCGAGCGCGGCGGCGAATGGTCGTCTTACCTCGCGGTCACGAGAGACGACACCGCCGCACTGGTCGAACGGCTGTGGCCGGGTGTCGGCGGCGGGCGTCGTGGTGCCGGAGCAGGTGCAGCTGGCGACGGTGCAGCTGGCGACGGTGCAGCTGGCGACGGCCTTGTGGAGGGTGCGGGGGAGTGCGTGCGGCTCCTCGACTTCGACCCCGAAGGCGAGGACAAGGTGCTCGCCGCCATGTGCTTTCCCTACAGCGACGTCACTGACGATGACGCGCTCGCAAGGGTGCGGAGCCTCTCCGAAGACGACCGGCGGGCGCTGTTCGAGGCGTACGTGGGCGAGAGGAAGAACCGCCGCCACCGCCCGGGCCGTGCCTTTGAACGCACGGACTACCGGTTCGAGGTCGTCACGGACTACGGAGCCTTTCGGGACCTTCAACGTCACCGCATCCTCACCATCGAGTGGCAGCCGCTGTCCCCCAAGCTCGGCTACGCCGTGCCCGAGCTCGTCGTCGACGCGGGGGAGACGCAGGCGTTCGTGGAGGCGATGGATCGCTCGCACGCCCTCTTCGAGGCGCTCGCCGACAAGTTCCCCGCGCAGGCGCCGTACGCGGTCGCGTTGGCGTTCCGGTTGCGCTACGTCATGCAGATGAACGCGCGCGAGGCGATGCACCTGATCGAGCTGCGCTCAGGGACCCAGGGGCACCCTTCGTACCGGCGGGTCGCCCAGGAAATGCACCGGCTGATCGGCGAAGAGGCCGGGCACCGGCACATCGCCGCAGCGATGTCCTACGTCGACCACACGCCCGCAGAGCTTGAACGACTCGACGCGGAACGGCGCGCCGAGGCGCGGCGGGCGCAGCGCGAAGGGCATGCCAAAGCCGCCGGCGCGGACGGGTGAATTTGTCCGGGTGTCCGGAAGGGCGCTGACCAGGAAGTTCGACCATTCCTCCTGGTCAGGTCGGTGAAAAAACTGAAAAGACCCCTTGAGCGCGTCCCGAGAACTGTCTAGTCTGCAGCCCAGTCCCAGACGCCCCGACGGGGCGGCCCGGCCTCTTGGGCGCCGGGGCCGCGGCGGGGGGGATGCTGTGAGAGGCGGAGCGAGGCCCGGGGAGTCGAGTAGAGAACATCTCCCCCGGGGGGCAATGGCCCTACCGGCGGTGAGACGGCCCCAAAGGCTCCCGGGCCCGGCCGCCTGTCGGCGATGTTTTCGCTCGCCAAACCTCTGCTGAACGCCCCTCGGCTGTCGCTCGGTTCCGGGATGCCAACGTCTATGCTCCCGCGGCACATTTGCAGCGAAAGGCGGCCATGCCAGACGATTTGGACGACGTCACGATCCCTGACGACCTCGACGACCTTGACGACGACCTCGACATCGAGGACGCCGGCGCAGACGACCTGGAAGAGGATCTGGAAGAGGACCTGGAAGAGGACCTCGACGAGGACCTCGACCTGGACGACGAAGACAGCGACGAGGAAGAAGTCGACGAGGAGGACGACGAGGGATCGGTCGACACGGCGGAGCGTCCCACCGAGGACGCCGAAGACGAAGACGAAGACGAGCTCGACGAGGAGGACGTTGAGGCGAGCCTCGACGTCATCTTGAAGGAGCGGCGCGTCGTCGTGGACGACGAGCCCGACGACGATGAAGAGGGCACCGACGTCGAAGACCGTTCGGAGCCCGGCGAGCGGGTATTGCCAAAGCAACCCGACGAATTCGTCTGCCGGTCGTGCTTCCTCGTGAAGCACCCTGGTCAGCTCGCAGACAAGAAGAAGATGCTGTGCCGTGACTGCGTCTGAGCCTTCTCATCCGACCGACCAGGTCCTTCGCTCGCTCGCCGAGCGTGCGCTCGAGGTCTTGGTCTACCTGCCGGCCGGCGCGTTCTTGACGGCCTTGGAGGACGTCCCCGAGACGGTCGCCAAGGGACGGGCCCGCGTAGAACAGGAGCTGCGCAACGCTGAGGTCGTCGGCCGCTTCGCTGTCGGCGTCGGATGGCGCCAGTTGAGGGGTCAACTCGAATGGCTCGCGGGCCAACGCGAGAACGCAGAAGCCGTCGCGGGCGCTGGCGGCTCGGACACCCATGCTTCCCCCGTCGGCCCTGCAGGCCCTGCTGGCCCTGCAGTCCCTGCTGGCGGTGCTGGCCATGCCGACGGGCGGACCCAAGCGCATCGCCAGCCGTCGGCCCGCACCCGTACCGGTGGAACGGCGCCACGACCCACGAGTCCCTCACGGTCCGCGAGCCCGTCCCGACGGACCGCGAGCCCGCCCCCACCTCCTACGAGGCCGTCTCCGCGGCCGGAGAGCCCTCCACGACCCACGACGCCTTCTCGGGACCCCGAGGTCGATCACGTCATCCCCGACTACGACATCCTCGCCGCCTCACAGGTGGTGCGCCGCCTCGACAGCCTCGGTCGCGACGAGTTGCACGCCGTGATCCGCCATGAGCGTGCGACCCGCGGACGTCGCACGATCCTTCAGCGCGCCGAGCAGCTGCTGGGAGACAGAGACAACGCCAGCGACGACACCGCCGCCATCCCCGGAACGGACGGTCCCTCGCGCCCACCGGGGTCCAGCCCCTCTCCTTGAGGGCCGTCCGAGCGGTGGAGGGGGCCCGGCCGGCACTGCCCGGCGATCTCGCGGTCTGCGGGCGCCTGCTGGAGGAAGCGCGACAAACTGCCCGCATGCTGCGCGGGGGTCCTGAGCTCCTCGCGACATGGGGGGCACTCGGGGCGTCGCAACCCGTCGACGAGCAGTGGCTCATCGACCACTGGACTGGCTCCGACCGGATCCTTTTCTCCGGGACGTTCGACGAGGTCGTCGTCGGGGTCGGCGCCGGTCACGTCGCGACGCGGGGGAGCGAGCGGGTCGGCACCATCGACTGCTGCTACGTGGAAGCTGACGCGCGTGGGGTCGGGGTGGGCACGGCGTTGGCCGAGGCGCTCGTCCAGTGGTTCAACGCCGCGGACTGCGTCGCCGTCGATGCGCCTGCGCTACCGGGCGACCGGGCGACCAAGCAGCTCTTCGAGTCCCTCGGGCTCAGCGCCCGCCTGCTGATCCTGCACCGCCGGCTGCCATGACGCTTGGCCCGCTGCGCACCGGCCGGCGCGGCGGGGGAGGGGGGATGCGGAGGCCGAGCAGCTTGGCAAGCTCGGGCACGAAACCCGCTGCGTGCCGTGCAGCCTCCTTCGCCTGCTCGTCCTCTGGGATTCCGCGGGGCTTGACCGTCCGGCGGACCGGGGACCCCACAACCGCTTCGAGCAGCGACAACCACTCCGCTGGGGGAGTCTCCGCCGTCATGGCCTGACCTGCCGACTCGGCGAGGCGGACGGCGAGCTCTGCGGGAAGGCGCGTCGCAGGCTCCGGAGTGCGCGCCGAGATGCGCACTGCGTCGGCGACGCGTCCGTCGTCCAACGCCTTCGTCATTCGGCCGACCCACTCTTCGCGCAATGCCCGCACCCGCTGGTCGAGCGACTCTCGGAGCGAGCGGGCCATCGTCCGCGCCTCGTCGTCGAGCGTCACCGTGCGGGCAGCGGTGACGACCGCCCGCAGCTCGCGCAGCCGCAACTCCTTCCCTGCGGTCTGTGCGGATGCAGCACGGTCCTTCCAGTTGGCGAGGTTCACGCGAGGGAGCAGTTGCTCGGCCACCGCGAGCACCGCGTCGCGGTTCGCGGCGGCCGCCGCATCACCCGGACGTGCCGCGTGCTGTTCGGCAAGTGCCTGCCGCACCGCAGGGATTCCCCCGCGGAGCAACTGCTCGGCGATCGGGATCTCCTGGGGACCGAGCGTGGCCAGCATTGCATTGCGATGGGCCGTCGAGACGGTCGGGCGGCGCTCGCGGCGAGCAACAGGAGCTTCCCGACGCTCGGCACGCGCGAAGCGCCTTTCGGCCCCGCCGCGTTCGCCGGCTCCGGCGCGTTCGCCGGGATCACGTCCGAGGCCATTGCGTTGGGCACGTTGGGCACGTTCGGGGCGCTCAGTGCGTTCGGGGCGCTCAGTGCGCTCAGTGCGTTCGGGGCGCTCAGCGCGCTCAGTGCGTTCGGGGCGCGGGCGGCGCTCCTCCGAATGCGGCCGCGGGCGGGTGCCGTCACCTTCGGCGCGCTCACGCCGACCCCGGCCCGCCCTCGGGTCTCCCGGCGCGTTTCCGGGGCCTCGGCGGCCGCGGGCTCCGCGTGCAGCCTCCCCGCCGCGCCGACCTCCGACACGATCGCCATCGTCCCGGCGCGGGCGTCCCGAGGCGTAGCTCACAAGGACGTCGGGACCGCGTCTCGGCGTGCCCAGCACCTCGATGCGGTTCGCCGTACGCTCGTCCGCCTTTTCCTGACGGGG
>JAJZMN010000124.1 GCA_021850345.1 Actinomycetes bacterium
CGCCGCCCGGGTTGCGACCCCGGCCCTCGCTCGCCGGCGCGTCGGCTCGCCGACGAAGCCGAGGACGAACACCTCACGGGCCCAGTAGATCGCGGCGCGGACCGCGAGCTGCGCGGGCGGGAAGGCGCGGAAGACCAGGTGCTCCGCCCGGGTGAGCTCCCGGTCCCGGCGCGGCATGACCCACGGCGCGCTGCGCTGGAACACGGTCAGGTGCCCCACTACGGGTTGGACCTCGGGGACGAATTGGATCGCCGAGGCCCCGGTGCCGATGACCGCGACGCGCTCGCCTCGGAGGTCGTGGTCGTGGTCCCAGCGCGCGGAGTGGAAGATGGCGCCTTCGAACTCGTCGAGCCCCGGCACGTCGGGGAGCCTCGGCTCGCTCAACGGGCCGCGCGCGGAGACGAGCACGGTCGCGCCGAAGCGGCCCCCCGTCGTCTCGACCCACCAGCACTTGCGCTCGTCGTCCCATGCGGCACCGGTGACCTCGTGGCGCAGACGGACGTGGGGGAGGACGCCGATGCGCGCCGCACAGTCGCGCAGGTACTCCTGGATCTCGCGCTGGGGAGAGAAGGAACGGCTCCACGACGGGTTGGGCGCGAAGGAGTACGAGTAGAGGTTGGAGGGGACGTCGCACGCGGCGCCGGGGTAGACGTTGTCGCGCCAGGTGCCCCCGACGTCGTCGCCGCGCTCGAGGACGACGAAGTCCCGTGTGCCGCGCTGGAGGAGCCGGATGGCGAGCCCGATCCCCGAGAACCCGGCGCCGATGATCACGACCCGGTGGAAGTCGCTCACTTGGCCTCCGCTGCGCCTGGGGGGACGTCTGCCGGGACGTCGGCCTGCACGTCTGCCTGCACGTCTGCTTGCACGCCTGCGTCTACGTCTGTCTGCTCCCCGAGGCCGACGGCGCGCCAGACGGCACGGGACACCGGGTTGAAGAGCCCCGTGGTTGTGCACAGGCGGCGGATCTTCCTCACGGACCCGGCGAGGAGCCGGCGGTGCGCCCGGGACCTGGCCGCCTCCCGGACGACGGCGCGGGGGATCGCGTGCTCACGGGCGAACGTGCGCGGCGTGCCGAGCATGAGGCGCACCATCACCCCGAGGACGAGGGGCACGGTGACCGACAACATGGCCCGGCGCCACCGGGGGAGGGCCGGCACCACCCGTTCGAGGGTGTGGCGCGCGAAGGAGAGATGGCGCGCCTCCTCGGTCACGTGGATGCGGATGATCCGCTCGAGGAGAGGGTGGCCGATCCCCGCGCGGAGCCTGCGGCGCTGCACGTGGTCGATCGGGTCCTCGCCGCCCAGCACGAAGAAGAAGAAGAGCGGCGGGTCGAGCCGCGCGAGCGGCAGGACGAACAGCTCGGCGGCGAGCTTGATCCGCCGGGGCATGCCCGTGACCTTCATGCCCGTGCGCTCGACCGTGCGGTTGACGAACTCCTGGAACATCATCGTGTGGTGGGACTCCTCGACCACCTCGTGATGGACGTAGCGGAACTCGGGCCGGCGGTTGGGGAGCCAGAAGACGTGCGAGAGGAGCCCCCGTTGGAGGAGGTTCTCGAACTCCCAGCCGGTGCGCATCGTGACCGCGACACGATGGAGCCCGAGGCGGGCGCGGACCTCCGGTGGCTGGTGGCGGTACCACTCGGTGTGGGCGAGGGGATCGAAGTCGACGAGCTCCCAGCGCGGGTCGTCGGCACGGATGGCCATCTCAAGGGCGTCCCAGTCGACGTCGGCGTAGGCGTCGAAGTGCTTGTCCACCGACTGGCGGCTGAGCCGCTCCACGAGGGAGCGGAAGCTGTCGGTTCCGCTTGGGGATCTTTGGGGGACCGGGGTGAGCGTCATCAGTCGCGCCTCCTGCGACGACAGGTCTCGGCTGGGTTGTGCCTGCGGGTGCTTGCTCCCTCCGTTCCCATCGATTACTGTATCAGTCATTGATGGTAGAGTCAACGGGTCAAAGGGGTGGCCGGTGACGACCGGCACAGGGCCGGTGACGGCCGGCACAGGGCCCGACGGGATCGGGCCGGTGACGACCGGCACAGGACCCGAGCGTGAGTACCGGGTCGACGAGCTCGCCCGGGCGGCCGGCACGACCGTCCGCAACGTCCGCGCCTACCAGGACCGGGGCCTCCTCCCACCGCCTCGCCGGGAGGGGAGGGTCGGGATGTACTCCGAGGCGCACCTCGCCCGGCTGCGGCTCGTGGGCACCCTGTTGGAGCGCGGCTACACGCTCTCGAGCATCGGCGAGCTGCTCGAGGCGTGGGAGCGGGGCCAGGACGTGGCCACGGTGCTCGGGCTCGAGGCCACGCTGGGCGCCCCGTGGGTCGAGCCGACGGAGCAATGGGTCACCCTCGCCGAGCTCGTCGAAGGCTTCGGCGAGGGCGCAGCGCCGTTCCTGTCAGAAGCGGTGCGCATCGGCCTCCTCGCGCCCGGCCACGGTGACCGGTACCGGGTGACGAACCCTCCGGCGCTCGAGGTGGGGCAGCTTCTGGTGGCCGCAGGCGTGCCGCTCGCCGACGTGCTCGGCGCGGCCGAGCGCCTCCGATCGGACGTGGAAGGGGTCGCCGGACGCCTCGTCGGCCTCGTCGAAGCACACGTCGTGGGCCCGCTCGGCGAGCCGTTGCCCGCAGAAGAGCTGCGCAGGCTGGGCGCGCTCGTCGCGGCGCTGAGGCCACTGGTGACCCGGCTGGTCGAGGCCGAGCTCGGGCGGGCGATGGAAGAGGAGATCCGTCGGCGTCTCGGCGAGCACCTCGAGCGG
>JAJZMN010000227.1 GCA_021850345.1 Actinomycetes bacterium
CACGCCGCCAAGGACACCCAGGGGAAGATGGAGTCGCGCATCCGCCAGCTCCAAGCCCTCTTGAAGCACGCCCAGATCGTCGACGCCGATGCCGCCGCGGGCGGGACGGTCACCCAGGGAGCTGTCGTCACGCTCCGCTACGAGGGCGACGAGGACACCCAGGACTTCTTCGTCGGATCGATCGAGGAGCGCCGCGGCGACATGCCCGTCGTCTCACCGAGCGCCCCGCTCGGTCAGGCGCTCATCGGCAAGACCGCAGGCGACACGGTCGCCTACGACGCACCCGGCGGCAAGCTCACCGTCGAGATCGTCAAGGTGGGCGCTTGAGCGAGGCCCAGCGAAGCCCGGGCGGCGGCGCGAGCCCCACCGCAGCCGCCGGTACGAGCCCCCCCGCAGCCGCCGGTACGAGCCCCCCCGCAGCCGCCGGTACGAGCCCCACCGCAGCCGGCGGCGCGAGCGGAGCCCCGTCCGGTCGAACGCTCTTCGACAAGGTCTGGGACGCCCACGTCGTCCGCAGCGGCAACGACGAGCCCGATCTCCTCTACATCGACCTCCACCTCGTCCACGAAGTGACCTCGCCGCAGGCGTTCGACGGGCTCCGCCTCGCCGGACGGCGGGTCCGGCGCACGGATCTCACGGTCGCCACGGCAGACCACAACGTCCCGACCACGGGCAGCGCGGTGACCGACCCCGTGTCCGCGCGCCAGCTCGAGGCGCTGGATGCCAATTGCGCGGAGTTCGGCATCCGTTGCTTCCCGATGGGCCATGCCGACCAGGGGATCGTCCACGTCATCGGGCCCGAGCTCGGCCTGACCCAGCCGGGCATGACCGTCGTCTGCGGCGACAGCCACACCTCCACCCACGGCGCCTTCGGCGCGCTGGCCTTCGGGATCGGCACGAGCGAGGTCGAGCACGTCCTCGCCACCCAGACGCTCCCCCAGTCCCGGCCGTCCGCCATGGCGGTCACGATCGACGGGAGCACGCCCGAGGGCGTGACGGCAAAGGACCTCGCGCTGGCGGTGATCGGGCGGATCGGCACCGGCGGCGGCTTCGGCTGCGTCATCGAGTACCGCGGCGAGGCGGTGCGGGCCCTCTCGATGGAGGGGAGGATGACGCTGTGCAACATGAGCATCGAAGGCGGTGCGCGAGCGGGGATGGTCGCCCCGGACGAGACGACGTTCGGCTACCTCGAGGGCCGGCTGCACGCGCCGAAGGGGGATGACTGGGAGACGGCGCTCGAATGGTGGCGCTCCCTCCCCACTGATGCGGGCGCGTCCTTCGCCAAGGAGGTCCGCCTCGACGCCGCGGCGATCGTGCCCCACGTGACCTGGGGCACCAACCCCGCGCAGGTCGTCCCGATCGACGGCATCGTCCCCGACCCGGACGAATTCGCAGAAGCCGCGGCAAGGGATGCGGCAGCTCGTGCGCTCACCTACATGGGGATCGCCCCGCGCACCCCGATCCGCGACATCCCCGTCGACACGGTCTTCCTCGGCTCTTGCACCAACTCCCGGATCGAAGACCTCCGGGCGGCGGCGGCCGTCCTCGAAGGGCGCCGCGTGCACGACGGCGTCCGGGCGCTCGCGGTGCCCGGCTCGCACCGGGTGAAGGCGCAGGCAGAGGCGGAGGGGCTCGACAAGGTGCTCATCGCGGCGGGCTTCGAGTGGCGCGAGCCCGGCTGCTCGATGTGCCTCGGCATGAACCCCGACAAGCTCTCGCCCGGCGAACGCTGCGCGTCGACCTCGAACCGCAATTTCGAGGGGCGCCAGGGCCGCGGCGGCAGGACCCACCTGGTGTCGCCGGCCGTCGCGGCGGCCACCGCGGTCGCGGGCCACTTCGCGGCCCCTTCCGACCTCCCGGGTTGGGCAGACCCGCGCGCTCCGGTGGCGCCATGAACCCGGTCTCGTTGGTGAGCGGGCGCGCACTGCCCCTCGACCGCTCGGACGTGGACACCGACCAGATCATCCCCTCGGACTGGTTGAAGCGCGTCGAGAGGACCGGCTTCGGCAAGGGGCTGTTCGCCGAGTGGCGGGACGACCGGTCGTTCGTGCTGAACGACCCCGCATACGCGGGTGCGACGGTGCTCGTCGCGGGCTCCAACTTCGGCACCGGCTCGTCGCGCGAGCACGCCGTGTGGGCGCTCATGGACTACGGCTTCGAGGCGGTCGTCGCGTCGAGCTTCGGCGACATCTTCAGGAACAACTGCACGAAGCAGGGGCTGGTACCCGTGCAGGTCACCCCTGAGGTCGACCGCGCCATCCTGGACGCAGTCTCCGCGGACCCGACGCTGCTGGTCACCGTCGACGTCGCCCGCGGCACGCTCGAGTGCGGCGACGTCCAGGCGACCTTCTCCCTCGACGAATTCACCCGCCAGCGGTTGCTCAACGGCTGGGACGACATCGGCCTCACGCTCCGCCATTCGGACTCGATCGCGGCTTTCGAGAGTGCGCGCGCCGCCTGGCTCCCCTCGGTGGCACCCTCCTCCTGGAGGCATCCCTCCTAGGCATCCCTGTCTGCAGCCTGCGGCCGCGGACTGCGCCTCGGCGCGGCAGCCCACGAACGCAGCGCCGGCGAGCTCAGCCCCGTGACGGCGCCCTGTTCGCGGCGCTCACCACGGCGGCGAGCGACGCGTCGAGGATCGAGGAGTCCATGCCGACGCCCCACCAGGTCTGGCCGTCGGGTCCCTCGGCCTCG
>JAJZMN010000016.1 GCA_021850345.1 Actinomycetes bacterium
CGAGCCAGAACCAGGTGGGCATCGGCGTCCCGTCGCGGAGGAACGGCGCGTTCTCGATCACCATCGGTGCGCCGTCCGGTCGGCGGAGCACGACCGCAAAGTCGGCTGACGGCGCCCGCCCCAAGAGGGCTGCGACCTGCTCGAGGTCGTCACCGTCGCCGCCCGCCCCGGGCCGCGACGGCCGGTGGCTCATCGCCAGAACTCGAGCGTCCGCAGGATCCGGCCGAAGAAGCTCTCCGATGTGGCGGCGGGGGCAGACGGCGACGTTCCGCTGCTCTGAGTCGGCAACGCGGGGCTCGATCCGGGCCCCGCCGACCCTGTGGTCGCGAGCGTTCCGCCGGCGCCGCCCGAGCCACTGGCAGGAAGCACCTGGTACGCCTGTTCCCCGGGCGGCACGAGGTCGTACTGCTGTTGGGCGATGCGCCCGATCGTGGCCGGTGTCCGCAACTGCTTCTCTTGATGCCGCAGCGCAGCATTGTCGCGGTTGAGCTGCCCGAGCTGCGTGGCCGCGGCGGCGAGCTGCGAACGCTGGTGAAGCAGGCTGGTCGCGGGGAACCACGCGGCCAGAATCCCGACCGAGCAGAAGACCGCGACCACGAGCATCGCCCGGTTGCGTCGGACCCGGGCCGCACGGCGCCGCTCCACCCGCGTGGCCGCCGGTGCGCGTGCCGTCACGCGCACCGGCGCGCGCACCGGTGCGCGCGCCGTGCCGTGGCTCTGCGATCGACCGTCAGGCTTGGGCATGCCGCTTCTGGCGCAGCGCGCCGAGACCCAGGAAGGCTGCCGACGCCCCGAGGTCCTCTTCGATCCGCAACAGCTGGTTGTACTTCGCGACTCGGTCGCTCCGGCACGGAGCGCCGGCCTTGATCTGTCCCGCGTTCACGGCAACCGCAAGGTCCGCGATGGAGGTGTCCTCCGTCTCCCCCGAGCGGTGCGAGATGACCGTGCGATACGACGCGCGCGTCGAAAGGTCGATCGCGTCGAGGGTCTCGGTGAGCGTGCCGATCTGGTTCAGCTTGATCAGCACGGCGTTCGCCACTCCAGACTCGATCCCGCGCTCGATGAGGCCGACGTTCGTGACGAAGATGTCGTCGCCGACGAGCTGGAGGCGATCTCCCAACGCGGCGGTGAGCGCGGTCCATCCCTCCCAGTCGTCCTCGGCCATCCCGTCTTCGAGAGAGAGCACCGGATAGCGGTCGACGATGTCCACCCAGTAGTCGACCAGCGCGGCGGGCGAGAGCTCACGTCCTTCGCCGGCGAGCAGGTACGCTCCGTCCTTCCAAAGCTCGCTCGTCGCTGGGTCGAGCGCCAGTGCGATCTCCTCTCCCGGCGTGCGGCCGGCAGCCTCGATCGCGTCGATGAGCAACCTGAGGGGCTCCTCGTTTGTGGGGAGGTCGGGCGCGAACCCGCCTTCGTCTCCCACCGAGGTCGACAGCCCGCGCTCGCCGAGCAGACGGCGGAGCGCGTGATAGGTCTCGACGCTCCATCGCAGCGCTTCTTCGAACGAGGCGGCGCCGACGGGCAGGAGCATGTACTCCTGGAAGTCGATCGAGTTGCGCGCGTGGACACCGCCGTTGATGACGTTGAGCATGGGCAGGGGCAGCACGTGAGCGTTCGCACCGCCGATCGCGCGGTAGAGGGGGATCTCGAGATCGGATGCCGCCGCCTTGGCGACCGCGATCGACGTCGCCACCATCGCGTTCGCGCCGAGCCGGCTCTTGTCCGGGGTCCCGTCGAGATCGATCATGGCCATGTCGACGCCGCGCTGGTCCAATGCGTCCATCCCCGCGAGGACGTCCGCGATCTCGCCCTTCACGTTCGCCACGGCCCGCCCGACGCCCTTCCCCCCAAAGGCGTGGTCGCGGTCTCGCAGCTCGACCGCCTCGTGCGCGCCCGTCGAGGCGCCGGAGGGCGCGATGGCACGGCCCTGCGCGCCGGTGTCCAGGGTCACCTCCACCTCGACCGTCGGGTTCCCGCGAGAGTCGAGGACCTGGCGGCCCACCACGTACTCGATCGTGCCCATCGCTCAGCTCCCTGGTCTGCGCTCAGTATCGAGCCCGACGCGCTGTTCACTCGAGAGGCTCCCGCACATCAGGCTATCCGTTGGAGTGGCCGAAGTCGGTGAGGGCAGACGCGCAATGGCCCACGAGACCATGAGCACCCACAGCACCACCGACACGAGGGCCGCCCCGACGACCGCCGTGTTGCCGAGCGGAGGGTGCCACGGCCCCCCGAGGAAATTGATGGGCCCGTCGACACCCACCGCGTAGCGCCGGAGGGCTTCGAAGAACGCGGCGTAGTCCGCGACGGCGAGCAGCACGCATGCAGCGATGCATCCGCCCACCAGCAAGCGGTGCCCTCGGGGGTGCAAACGGTGCGCGCCCAGTGCCGCAGCTGCGACCACCGGGATGCCGACGGCCACGGGCAGGATGTCGCGCCCCTGCCAGACGATGCCGATCCGATGGACCTCGCGGTAGACGATGGCCGTCGGCACCACGAAGACCGCCAGCACCACCAGCGCCACCGCGAGCGCCTCCCGCGCCGCTTCGACCCCCTTTGCCGCCCGCGCCCACGCAAGGAGCACGAGCCCTCCCACCACCACCGCCCACACGACGTAGGTGAGGACCGGCGACGGGGTGTCGACCCATCCGAAGATGCCGACCATCTCC
>JAJZMN010000270.1 GCA_021850345.1 Actinomycetes bacterium
GGGCGTCCTCGCGACGTTCGCAGATCGGTTGCCGCCCGCCCAACGCGCGCACCTTTCGTCCAATCTCCCCGCGGACGTCCGTCCGCTCTTCACACCGCCGCGGCGCATCCACGGGGCTTCGCCCGCGCGCTCGCTGCGCGACCTCGTCGGGCGCGTGCTCGTGACCACGTCCGACATGCCGCTCGATCGAGCCGAAGAAGTGACCGTGCGCGTCGTCCGGGCCTTGCGCGACCTGGTCCCGGGCGACGTGCGCGAGATCGCGGCCGTGCTGCCCCGCGAGCTCCGAGAGCTGTGGGAGTCTCCGGCGGCTCCCTGACGCAGCCAGCCGGCCTCGGGGAAGGGCACGAGGCGGGGAAGGGTTCGAGCTCCCGAACGGCGGACTAGGCGTAGCTCCACACCCGCGTGCCGATCGGTGCCATCCCGTGTGTCCAGATCCAGTCGATCGCCACGTTGCTCACCCGAACACAGCCGTGCGACACGGGATAGGGCGGAACGTAGGAATCACCGTGGATCGCGAAGCCGGCGTAGAAGAATTTGGGCCGCCACAGCTGGCCGAGGTTGTCCGTCACAAGGCCGTCCACCTCGCGGAAGATGGTGAACGTGCCGACGGGGGTGTCTGCGACGGCAGTTCCTGTGTAGACGTACCCACCGCCGGTGGACGTGTTGAACGCCCACAGGAGCCTGCCGGCTGTCACGAACATGAGCACGTCATCGGCCAAGTCCACCTCGATGAGGTAGCCCGGCGCCGCCCGGGGCTGCGGCGTGACGCCTCGTGCGAGCGCTTCCTCGGTCACCGGCCCCACCAGCCCGTCGCGCTCGATGCCCGCCGCCTTCTGCAGCGCGTAGACCGCCTGTTCCGTGCTGTCGCCGAACACCCCGTCGGGTGTCCCCAGCCAGTAGTGGAGCGCGACCAGACGGTTCTGGAGGGCGAGCACCGCGGGTCCGCGCGAGCCGGGTCCGAGAACAGGAACCGTCGTCGAGGTCGTGGAGGTTGGGGACGCGCTCGGCGCGCTCGGCGCGCTCGTGGTGCTCGGCGTGCTCGGCGCGCTCGGCGCGCTCGTGGTGCTCGGCGTGCTCGGCGCGCTCGTGGGCGGGGCGGGCCGGCTCGTAGGGTGGGTCACCGGCGGCAGGAACGCGGATCTCCCGTTCGCACAGCCGCCGAGCAGGAGCACGACAGCCGTGAGCGAGAGCGCACCCAGCGAGCGCGGGAGGCGCCGGACGCTCACCTCGACCCACCGGGAAGCGGCAATGCCACACGCCTGAGCACCATCGACCTTTCCTTTCCACCCTGCCTCGCCGGGCGACGACCAGCCAGCGCGAACGGGGAGCACACGTGCTCGACGGCCAGCTTCTGTTGGCGGCAGGCCGGAAGACAGGGCCGAAGGTCCGCGTGTCGGTCGTCGGCATGGTGTGCCCGAGCGGGCTGGCCCGCACCTCGGGGACGAGGCGAGGCGCTGGACCTCCGCCGCGGATCCGCCGCCTCCGTGGCGGCGACGTTGGTCTTTGGGCCCTACCGAGAAAGCCGGGCTGCGCGGAGCATGAGGAGAGCGGAACAGGCGGAACAGGCAGAACCACGGAAGGGCGAGGACGGTGGGTCAGGACGCCTCTTTCTCGTGCCCGAGCGCACGTGCTCTCGCGCCATGACGCTGCTGCAGGCGAGCGTCGTCGTCGTGGCTGCGCTCGTTCTCGTGGTGAGAGCCGGACGGGTGCTCACCATCTCGGGCGCCAACTTCTCCAGCCCCAACGGTCTTGTCCAGGCGTCCATGGGCGGAGCCGACGCTCCCACGCGCTGCCCGACGGAGACCGTGTGCGTCGTGACCGTGCCGCAAGGGCTGGGGCCGCCCCGGAGCCTTCCGCTCACGATCGAGACCGAGGCCGGGACGTCGAACGCGCTCTTTGTCTCCTACGAGTAGACGACATGCGCACGCGCACGATCCGCCCTCGCAGGGGCGACGGAAAAGGAACCCGATGAGGCGGAGCGCTCGCATCGGCACCGTTCGCGGGACCGCGGTGGACATCCACTGGAGCGTCCTGCTCATCGTCGCCCTGTTCGCATGGGAGCTCGCCGAGTACCAGCTCCCGGCACACCCCGGCCATGCCGGGGTTGCCGACTGGGTGGCCGCAGCGGCAGGGGCGGCCGTCCTCCTCCTGTCGCTCCTCGCGCACGAGGTGTCGCACGCGCTCGTCGCGAGGCATCACGGGGTCCAGGCCCGGTCGATCACCCTGTTCGTGTTCGGCGGGGTGACCCAGCTCGAGGGCGAGGCCCACACCCCGAAGGCAGACTTCCGGATCGCCGCGGTCGGACCAGCGACGAGCGCCGCACTGGCGGGGATCTTCAGAGGCGCTGAAGCGCTTGCCAGCGTCACGACAGCGCACAGCCTCGCCGTCTCCACGCTGGCGTGGCTCTGGGAGGTCAACCTCCTCCTGGCAGGGTTCAACCTGTTCCCGGCTGCACCGCTCGACGGAGGCCGGATCCTGCGTGCCGCCTTGTGGCGCCGCTGGGGGAACCGCACGCGAGCCGCCATCGCTGCCGCGAGAGCTGGACGGTACTTCGGACTGGCCCTCGTCGTTCTCGGCGTGCTCGATCTCTTCTACGCCGGCATCGCCGCGTTATGGGCCGCACTGATCGGCTTCTTCCTCTACTCGGGCGCCGTCGCCGAAGGCG
>JAJZMN010000166.1:0-12967 GCA_021850345.1 Actinomycetes bacterium
GGCGCAGTTCCTCATCTCGAGCGAGATCTTCGCGATCGTGGTCGTGATCGGCGTGCCGTGCACGCTCGCTGCAGCGGTCGTCGGCCGCCGCTTGCTCGCGCCACGCCCCCAGCTGCTACGCGCCCTCGGCCTCGCAGGGATCGTCGTTGCGGCCGTCCTCGCCTTTCCCATGTGGTTCTTCCTTGCCGGTCCCCAGCACCTCCACGGACCGCTGTGGCAGGGGGCGCCGCTCCAAGGAAACGCCTTGACCGCACTGTGGGATCCCGGCCATTACCGAGCCCCTGCCGGCACGCTGCTGCGCTTCGGCGGCTACGAGGGCCGAGCGGGACCCCCCTCGTCGTACCTCGGACCGGTGGTCCTCGGCGTCGGCGGTGGAGCACTCGCCGTCGCGTGGCGACGCAGGACCGCCTGGCTGCTCGCGCTCGGTGCGGTCGTCGCAGCGGTGTGCTCGTTCGGGGCGGTGCTGTGGCTCGTGCCCGGTCGGGTGGTCGACATGTGGATGCCGTGGAAGGTCTTCGGTGCCCTGCCGCTCCTCGGCGACATCATCCCCCAACGGTTCAGTGCCGTCACCGACCTCTGCATCGCCTTGCTCATCGGCGTCGGGGTGGACGCCGCGTGGCGACTCGGAGCGGAGCGCGGGCATGCCGCGAAGCGGCGCAGCCTCGCGCTTTTCATCGTGCTTGCGGTGTCCGTCGCAACCGTCGCGTCGGCGTGGTGGACCTACCAGGTGCCGTTCGCGACGCGGAGGCTGGCACCGCCGTCGTGGTACGCCGTCGTCGCGCCACGGCTTCCCGCAGGCACGGTGGTGCTCTCCTACCCGTTCCCCTTCTCGCTCGACGGCAGCTCTGGCTCGATGGTGTGGCAGGCCCTCGACGGGATGCGTTTCCGCCTCGCCGGGGGCTATGTGAAGGAACCTGGGCCGGGCGGTCGTCCGCTGTCGGATCGGCCGGTCCCCCAGCCGTACGTCCTGCTGGCCAGGCTCACGGCGCGCGCCGCCGGCCCGATGCCCGCGATCGACGGGCGGGACGTCGCGCAGCTCCGCAACAGCCTCACGCGCTGGCGCGTCGGCGAGGTCGTCGTCGTGGACCGAGGGGCGCACCCGGCCTCGACCGTGGGCTTGCTCAGCCGGGTGCTCCAGAGGCCGCCCAGAAGCGTGATGGGAGCATGGGTGTGGAAGGTGCCGGCCTCTCCGTGACCCTTACGACCGATTCCTGGTTCCCCCGGGAAGCCCGAGTCCTATGCGTGCACCGAGGTTGAGCCTCCCGCAAGCGGTGCCGGGGAACCGAGAAGGAACCCCTGCGCCGCGTCGCACCCCAAGCGGGCAAGGTGGAGGAGCTGCGCGTCGGTCTCCACGCCCTCGGCGACCACGACGAAGCCCAGCGTGTGCGCGAGGTGGATGATCGCGTCGACGATCGCCGACTGTCGGTCGGCGTGCCCGATGGCCGCAACGAAGCTCGGGTCGATCTTCACCATGTCGACCGGCAGCCGGGCGAGCCAGGACAACGACGAGTACCCGGTGCCGAAGTCGTCGATCGCAACCTGGACCCCGAGCGCACGGACTTGGTCGAGCCCCTCACGTGCGTCATCCCGATCGGCCATGAGCAGGCTCTCGCTGACTTCCACGGTGAGGGCGTCCGGTGGCAGACCGCTCTTCTTCAGCACCGCCTCGACCTCGAGGTGGAACTTCCCGCTCCCCAGCTGCAGCCCCGACACGTTGACGGTGACGCCGACATCGGGCTCCCCGGCGTTGCGCCAGGCAGCGCAGTGCGTCGAGGCCGTCGACAGCACCCATCGTCCGATAGATGTGATCAGCCCGGACGACTCGGCGAGCGGAATCATGTCGCTCGGCGCGATGGTGCCGAAGGTCGGGTGGTCCCAGCGCACGAGCGCCTCTCGCGCGACCGCACGGCGCGAAACCACATCGATGAGCGGTTGGTACACGAGCCGCAACTGACCCTCCGCCACCGCGTGGCGCAGCGCGTCCGCCAGCTCCACCCGGCGCGACTCCTGATGGTCGATGGAGGGGTCGTAGACCTCGACGCGCCCGCGGCCGAGCTGCTTCGCCCGGTACATGGCATGGTCCGCCCGTCCGAGCAGCGCGTCTGCCGTATCCTCCTTGCCCGCCGGCGCGACGCCGATGCTCGCGGCGACGGAGATCTCCCGGTCTCCGACGACGAACGGGTCTTCGAACCGCTCTGCGATTCGCTCCGCCACTGCGAGCCCTTCAGCCACGGGATCGCTCAGGTCTTCGCACAAGACGACGAACTCGTCGCCGCCGAGGCGCGCGATCGTGTCGTTCGGCCTCACCGCCCCATGGAGCCGCCGGGCCACCCCCAGCAGAAGCTGGTCGCCCACCGAGTGGCCCGAGGCGTCGTTGATGGCCTTGAAGTAGTCGAGGTCCATGAACAGCACCGCCGCGCCGGTGGGACGACGCCCTGCGCTCTCGACAGCGTGCTGAATGCGGTCGAGCAAGAGGACGCGGTTGGCCAGGCCCGTCAGGGGGTCGTGCAGCGCCTGGTGCTCGAGGCGCGCCTGGTGCTCGGCCAGTTGGTCCTCCAGACCGCGCCGGGTCACCTCGAAGCGCCGGGCCATCCGGACGATGCTCGAGTCGAAGCCGCGCTGGAGCACCTGCAGGCTCCTGTCGACGACCCCCGGGACCACGCGGCGCGCCGATGCCTCTTCCCGGAGGACTGCTTCGCAGGCCGCGCGCCAGCCCACGTAGAGCTTGGTGACGCTCGACAACGTGATCCGGCCGCCCAGCGGCGCCTCGCCGGTCCAGTCCCACTCTTCGGAGCGGTCCCTCGTGACCTCTTGTCCGGTGACCAGATAGTCCGCGACAGCCAGGGTTCCTGCCAGGGTGGCGCGGCGGATGTCGGCCGCCACTGTTCCCGGCTGGCCCCTCCCCTCGCCCGACTCCTGCCAGCTGGCCACCAGGCGCTCGCAGATCTCCCCCGCGCGTTGGCGCAGGGCGACTCCCAACTCGGGCGCAGGGCCGCCCGGCCCGGGAGCGATCCCGGCGCTCTCCCCTGTGGCCATCCCCGACCACCCCCGTCCAGCTGCCGTTCGTATTTGTGTCCGCCTGCGGGCGACGAGTTCCCCGGGGCTCCCGGAGTCGCACCGCCAGTGCAACCTAGGTTATCGCATCCCCGGGGCCCCGTTCACGCCCTTTCTCCGTCCACTCGGTCTGCCGCCATTTTGCCCTCGGTCTGCCGCCATTTTGCCCTCGGTCTAAGCTTTTTTTCCCCCGGTGCCGCTTTTTTCCCTCAGTCGGCCGCCTTTCCCAGGTCCGCCGCCTTTTGGCCCTCGGTCAACCCCCTTGACCTGCGACGACGCGGTCCGCCTCCCTACGCCACCACTCGACGGCAGCTTCGAGCTGCTCCCGGCCGAAGTCCGGCCAGAAGGTGGGCGTGACGTAGAACGGTGCGCCGATCGCCTGCCACAGGAGGAAGTTGGACAGGCGCTGCTCCCCCGAGGTGCGAACGAGAAGGTCCACTGAGGGCATCGCCGGTTCGTACAGAAAGCGCGCAAACGATTCTTCGTCGACCTCGACGCCTTCTCGCCGGTGCGCGTCGAGCAGATGGCGCGTCGCGTACACGAGCTCCTCTCGTGCCCCGTAGTCGAACGCCAAGGTGAAGTTGAGGCCCGTGTTGTCCTTGGTGAGCTCCACGGACTCGTCCATCTCACGCAGGATGCGCCGCGGCAGGCGCGACGTGCCGGAGACCGGGCGGCCCATGCACCGGATCCGGACGTTGTTGCGGTGCATCTCGAGACGCCTGGCGAAGATGTTCTTGTGGAGGCTGAGGATGAAGTCCACCTCCATCTTCGGACGGGTCCAGTTCTCCGTGGAGAAGCCATACGCGGTGAACCACCGGATGCCGAGGTCGTCCGCGGCGCGCACCACCTCGGCAAGCGTGGCCTCTCCTTGCCGGTGGCCCTCGGTGCGTGCAAGGCCCTTCGATTCGGCCCACCGGCCATTGCCGTCCATGATCACGGCCACGTGGCCGGGCACGTCATCGCGGAGGCGCTCCGAAGCACTCCCTTTCGTCTGCGCGCGAACGCGTCCAGACGGCATCTCGGCAGCGCGTTCGCCGTTCTCGGGCACGCGAGAAGTCTACGGGGGGCTCGTGCGACGCGGGCGGTCACGGGCTGCGCCGCCGTTCTCCGACCGAGACGCTCCCGGCTCCGCGGGAGCGGACGTCCCCTCTTCGACGGTGCGCCTGCGAGCCCCCTCCAGCGACTCGGGCGCCGTACCGAACCCACCGATCCCGAACCCACCGATCCGGCGATAGACGTCAACGGCGAAGCTGGTCGGCAGCGGCTCGGCCGGTATGAGCTTGTAGCTGGGCCATCCATCGGGCGCACGCTCAGCCCGCAGGAAGCGCGTCGTCGCTGGCCTCGATCGCCGGAAGCCGTCTGCCAGATCGAACTGGTGCGTCACGAAGAACACGGAGACGTCGCGCTCGAGGAGCGCTCGCACCACTTGGCGGCCGATCTCCGAGCCCTCGCGCTCGTTGGTCCCCGCAAACGACTCGTTGAACAGGACCAGGGAGTGGCGCGCCGTGCCGTCCACGATGAGGTCGAGCCGTCGCAGCTCGTCGTCCAGGCGACCGCTGCGCATGGTCGCGTCCTCCTCCCTGCCGAAGTGGGTGAGCACGCCGCTGTGGAGGCTCGCCCGATAGGAGCTCGCCGCGACATACATGCCGCACTGGAGCATCAGCTGCGCGAGTCCGACGCTTCTGAGGAACGTCGTCTTCCCGCCCGAGTTCGCTCCGGTGATGACGACCAGCGGCCGGTCGTCAGCCTCCACGCTGTTGCCCACGACGGGCCCGGACGTGTGCAGGACGAGCGACATGTCGAAGAGTTCCGCGCAAGAGAACCGCACCGGTGAAGAAGCGAGCGGGACCGGGAACACGAGAGGCGTCTCTCGCTCGAGGAGCGTCGAGCGAAGGTTCAAGCATGATACGTAAAAGGCGAGCTCAGACCGGAGCATCGTGAAGTAGCTCTCGATGTGGTCTGCCGCCTGGGCCGCTGCATTGGCGACATGGTTCAGACCCCGGCTCGTCAGTTCGGCGAGGTCGTTCATCCCGGCGTCGTCTCGCGGCGGGATCGTGAAGGAGTAGGACGTACGCGGAGCAAGGTGGACGCGTTCACGCCAGCCCGTCCGCCGTGTTCCCGGGGAGCGCAACACGTAGTCGACTCCGGTGTTGTCACGATCCAGACGCGCGCTGAGAAGCACCCCGTCTCGGAACTGGAGCCGGCGCAGGTGCCCGCGGAGCGTCTCGAGGTAGTCGTCGTCCAAGTCCTCTCGGAGGGAGGAGAACAGGTTGCGCATCCCTTCCGACCGGACCTGCTCCACGTGCTCGTCCGCAAGGCGCCGCAGCGTCTGGAGCCTTGCAAAGAACGCTTCGAGTTGTGCGACGGCGCCGTGCAGGGTGATCGAAGAGGTCGTCGAGCGGATGCTCCAGATGCCGCGCTTGTCCTCGAGGGCGGCGACCACGAGTGCATAGAGCTCGCGGACCATCTCCTCGTGCTCGATGCAGTCCTTGAGGACGTCCTGGCGGTAGAGGACCTCGCCGACGTCGCTGAGGCTCGCCATCAGCACCTTGCTCGAGACGTCCAGGAGGACCCGGTCGCCGCGCGCCATGGCTCGAAGGACGCCGGCGAGCTCGAGATCGCGAATCACGTCGTCGTGCAGTGGCTGCAGGTCGGCGGCGAAGTCGAAGTCGCGGTCTGCGAAGAGAAGGTGTGCCTTCACGGGTTCACGGGATGCGCTCGAGGAGCTGGGAGTAGGTCAGCCGGTACTTCTCGGCGATGGCGAGGGCGTAGGCAAGTCCGTTCGCGGGTCCGCGTACCACCTTGAACGTCCGTCGTGACGGGTCACCCGGAACGATCGTGCTGATCATCGAGACGACGGGCTCGGCGAGCGACGCCAGCTCGTCGACGAACGTGACGTACACGCCGAGGCAGCGGATGGAAAGCAGCCGTTGAATGGACTCGGCGCCGAGGAAGAGGGCATCCTCGAGCGAGGTGGAGGAAAAGACTTCGTTCATGATCACGACGCTCTCCGCGGAGGCGGTTCGCAACGTGCGCTGCATCTCCAGGAGGTCGGTTTCGAGCTTTCCGGTGAGCTTGGACAGCTGCTCTTCATGCTCGAAATGCGTGAAGATCCGGTCGGGCAGGAAGACCCGTGCCCTGCGGCCCGGCACGGGGACACCAAGCGCAGCGAAATGGTGCAGCTGGCCGAAGGTCCTCGCAAAGGTCGTCTTCCCACCCTGGTTCGGCCCAGAGACCACGAAGATCCGTTCGCCATCGTCGAGATGGAAATCGTTGCCGACGACCGTCCCGCCTTCGGCGACGAGGATGTTGGCGAGGGCGAGATCGAAGGTGTCCTCGGCGCGCTCCTCCTTCGAGTCCGCGTCCACGTCCGGGTAGCAGAAGGCCAGCCCCGCCGCCGCCAGTGGATCCACAAATTCGCGGTACGCCACATAGAACTGCAGCTCCTGGTAGAAGCGGTACACGCCGGAGTCAAGGAAGTTTCCATGGCTCGCGTTGAATGTGGCAAGGAGCGAGAACTCGTGGGGGAACAGTCGGACGACGAACCCGAGGATCTGCTCCCCCACCCTCGTCATGCCCGGCCAGATCCGGTAGTCGACGAGGTAACTGCGCGCGGCCTTTTGCCGGAAGCGCTCGAACACCGACTGGATCTCCTCGCTGTAGTCAGGCTCTCCCTCGTACCGGGTGACGGTCACCCGGCCGCCGTCGATGTTCACGCAGTAGCCGACCGATTGGAGCGCTGCCTTGCACCGGGCCGTCTCGGACTCGAGGCGTGCAAATGCCGCCGAACCAACGTAGGCGACGAGGTACCGGCAGAAGTCGAGCAGCCCTGCCGAGTGCAGCTGCAGTTCGGCGAGGTCACGCGCGAGGTTGCGGACGGCCGTCCCGTAGATCGCGGCGGCATCGAGCACCCAGCCTTGCCGCTGCTCCTCGACGCGCATCTTCGTGGCCTGCGAGAGATGTGAGAGGACCTCGCCGATCGATGTGCAGAATTGCCGCAGCGCGGACCACGCAGCCGGTTCGTCGAGGTCACGGAACACCTCTTGGCGGTAGCGGATGGTCTCGACATCACGCGTCCGCCGAAAGAACAGCTCCTCGAGGGCGCTGCGGTCTTCCCGGTCGCGCGTGATGGCCGCCACGATCTGGTCGATGTTGAGGTCGGACGCGTGGTCGCGCCGGTCGTACATCGCCGTCTCCCGCCCGGGAGGACCGAGCAGGCCGAACCCGGGCGCCGACGTGCCCTGGGGCGCCGACGTGCCCTGGGGCGCCGACGTGTCCTCGGGCTCGGGCGCTGCCTCCATGCACTACTCCTCTTCTCGCCGTCCGGGGCATGCGCCGTCTCGGCAGCCGCCGCCGGCGGTCTGTAGGAGCCATCAGCCCGAAGGCGCTGCAGCGAGCTCCATCGCCGTGGTGACGATCCTACCAACGGGGCCTCGCCTCGCTACGGGGCGCCGGCGCACCGTGCCTACTCCGATGTGCGACTCCCCTGCGGTAAGGTCACCGCTGCGAAAAGCGACCCGCGTCGACGGTCACGGCCCCAGTCATGCCGCCGCATGTTGCAGCGCATCGCGGCCCCCGTCGCGAGGACCGACGGGGTGCGACGAGGCTCGTGACCGAGACGACAGACCGCCGACTGGCCGTACCCTCGGGTTCCGAGACGGTCGCGTCCTTGGCCCGGCGGATGGCAGAGCTCCCGGACCAATCCCCCGCCTTCGTCGAGCGCGCGCGCCGGCTTGCAGAACGTTCGGAGGCGCAGCGGTACCACATCGCGGTCCTCGGCGAATTCAAAAGAGGTAAGTCTACGCTCGTCAACGCGTTGATCGGGCAGCCCGAGCTACCCACGGGCGTGGTCCCGGTGACCACGGTCGCGACCGAGATCCACTTCGGTGACCCGAGGCCCGGCGCACTCGTGGTCTACGAGGACGGAACCACCAGCGAGGTCCCTCCGAGTGCGCTCGGTCGTTACGTAAGCGAGCGGGAGAACCCAGCGAACCAGCTGGGCGTTCGCCGGGTGGAGCTACGCGTCGGGACCCGCCTCGGTGCCGACGGCGTGGTGATCGTCGACACTCCGGGTGTCGCATCGGTCAACGAGCGCCAGACGATCGCTGCCAAAGCGGCGCTCTCCGAGAGCGACGGTGCGGTCGTGGTGCTGTCGGTCGACGCGCCGCTGTCGGAGAGCGAGGAGCAACTGGTGACGGAGCTGGCCGATCGAGGAGGGCGGGTCTTCGTCGCGGTGAACAAGTGCGACCACCTCTCTTCTTCCGAGTTGTCCGAGGTTCGCAGCTTCCTCACGCACCACCTGGAGCGACTCCTCGGTACCCGCGCGAAGCTCTACTTCGTCTCGGCGCGTCGCGCACTCCTTGCTCTGAGCGAGGAAGGCGCCGCGACGGCAAGCGATCCCGGCTTCGACACGTTCCGAAGGGACCTCGAGACCTTCCTTCGAGTGGAGCTCGCGGACGAGCGCGAGCGGACGAGCGCAACTGAGCTCGACAGGCTTGCCTCAGCACTCTTTGAATCCGTGGCCATCGAGCGGGCCGCTGCCAACCTCGACTTGGCGGCGCTCGGAGAGCGGCTCTCACGGTTCCGTGCCGCCGCAGAGAGCGTACGACGTGAGTTCGCCAACGACCGGCTCGTCCTCGAGCACGACGTGGCGGAAATCTGCGAATCCGTGGGACAGGCACTGGCGTCGGGGGCTCTCGAGGCTGCCGACCGTGCGTGGCCGAAGATCGAGCAGGGTGTGGGCGGGCTTCGTGGACGCGCCCTCGACCATGGGTTGGAAGACGCCGTGGCAGCTGCCGTCACCGATGCCTTCGAACCCCTGCGCCATGCGATCGTCAGGACCGCAGAGGTGGGCTGGGAGGCGGCGGCCGCCCGTTTCGCCGCCCAACTGCGCCACCGTGTCCTCGCGTTGCGCACAGCAGCGAACGCGCTCTTCGACGTGCACCTCCCAGAACCGGTCCTCCCGGCGGTCGCCGAGCAGCGGGAACGGTTCTCCTATGTCTTCTTGCAGGTGGAGACGCCGGGATCCTCTCTCGCCCGCACCCTGCGGACGGCGGTCCCGACCGAAGGGTCGAGGAGGGGGATGCTGGAGCGGGCGCGTCGACGCCTCTCCTCTGAGCTCGACAAGCACGCAGGCCGTGCCCGCTTCGACGTCGTGCAGCGTCTCGACACGGTGTCGCGCCGGTTCGTCTCGGCGATGGGCGCAGAGCTTGACGCAACCGAAGCGTCGATCGTGAACGCAGCGACGAGAGCGCAGCAGGCTCTCGAATCGACCGAGTCGCGCCAGGCCGTCCGCGAGGTCGAGCGGGCGCGCGTGACGATGCTGGCGGACGCGGCGCGGCAGCGCGCGAATGCGGTCCTCGCATCGCCGCGGAGCGCGCCCAGGAGCGCGCCAACAAGCGCGACCCCGAGTTGAGGAACCGGACCTCCCGCCGCGCGTCGCGGCCGGCGTGGGGGATCAAACGACCAGGATCGGGCAGGGGTGGTGGCGGAGCAACGCCTCGACCGATTGCCCGATGCCCCGATGCGTCGCGTGCTCGCGCCCGTGGCAACCGACGACGACGAGGTCGAAGCCATGGTCCTCGGCGTGCGCGGCGATCGCTTTCGCAGGCTCGTCGGCGAAGACCACGCGGGTGTCGGGAAGTCGTCTCTGCCCCGGGGCCAGTAACTCGGAGAGACCGTCCGAGAGATTGTCGCGCTCGGCAGCTTCCGCCCGCGCGAGCTCCTCGGGAGTCTCGACGTGGGCAGGCGGGCGGACGACCAGGAGCACACGGACGTCACCGTCGACCTCCTCGCCCAGTGCGACCGCCGTCCGCAACGCTTCCTGGGCGTCCCTCGACCCGTCGTAGCCGACGAGGATGCGTCGGAATGCCCGCGCCCGCGCCGTCGCCATTCCGCCGGTCATCGTCGGCCTCTCATCCTCCGCTCCCTTCACGCTCGTCGCGGCCCGTCACGGCGACCGGCGATCGGCTCATCGCAGTGCCGCGGTCACGGCCAGCGCGACGATGAGCGCCACAAGCATGTACGCAACGTAGGCGTTGAGCGACCCCGACTGCAGCCGTCGTGCCGCGTCGGCCACGCGCCCGACGGCCCGCCAGGCAGGGCGGTAGAGGTAGGCCTCGACCGGCTCGACGACCCTCGTCTCCGACTCGAGATGTGCGGACGCGGCCGCCGTCGGAGGTGTTCCGGCGCACTCGCCTGCCACTTGGCCAGACCCGCCTTCACCTGAGGCCGTCGCCGCGGCGGGCGCCGGGCGGAGCCGACGCGTCCGCTCGGTGGCCAGCACGTTGGCGAGCACGTGACGCAACGGGTTGGCGAACCCGAACGCCGTGTACGACGACGGCCCAGACACACCGACGGTGGCGGACCGCCAGGCCGGGACCCTCCGGACCCGCAGGTAGCGCCCGCCCGACAAGAGCGCGGCCATTGCCAGCACGCCCAGGCACGCGACCGGGAGCACGATCCACAGCCATGACGGGGAGAGGATCGAGAAACCCTGGTACACGGGCTGGAGGACCCATGGCGACTTCAGCGCGTGGAGCACACCGACTCGGGGCACGAGCGGTGCGAGCCCTCGTGCGAGGAACCGGACCTCCCAGGGCGTCGCGGCAGCGAGACCGAGGCACCCGAGCGCGAGCCCCACGAGCCCGACGCGCCCGAGCGGGCCGGCGTCGTGGGGCGGCGGCCTGTCGGCCGCCGGCCGGCCGAGAAACGTGAGCGCGAGGACACGCAGGAACGCGAGTGCCGCGAGGCCCGTCGTCAGGGCCACGAGCGCCCCGGCACCGGCGAGCCCCAGCCGGAGGGCGAGCCCGCCGAGCCGGAACTGCTGCATGAGCGCCTCCAGCACGAACCACTCCGAGACGAAGCCGATCGTCGGCGGCAGTCCCGCGAGCGCCAGGGCGCCCGCGCCGAACGCCGCGCCGCTCCATCGCAGCCGGCGGGCCGCGCCGCGGAGGGCGTCGAGGTCGTCGGTGCCGGCGTCCGCCTCCACGAACGCGAGGGAGCAGAAGAGCGTGGACTTCGCGACCGCGTGGGCGACGACCTGGAGCGACGCCGCAAGCAAGCCGACGACCTCGAGCGCGTGCGAGCCGACGGCCGCCCCGGTCAGCCCCACGCCGTAGGCGACGAGGATGATCCCTGCGTGCTCGATGCTCGAGTAGGAGACGACACGGCTGAGCCGCGACTGCACACCGGCGAAGAGGATCCCGAGGAAGGCCGTGACCCCTCCGGCGAGCAGGACCGAGATGACCAGCCAGACCGGTGGGCGGCCGAGGACACCGAGGAAGCGCCACAGGCCGTAGACGCCGACGTTCGCGGCGATCCCCGCCATTGCCGCACGAGCGGGACCGGGCGCCGCGGGGTACCCCACCGGGATCCACACCTGGAAGGGGACGACGCCAAGCTTCGCCGCGAAGCCCGCCACGACGAGCACCCATGCGGCGTCGTGCACTCCGCCGCTCTGCACGACGGACCAGTGCGAGATCGTGAAGCTGTGCGTGTGGCCCGCGAGCAGGAGGAAGCCCACCAGCAGGAAGGCCCCGCTCACCTTCCCGATCCCGGCCGTCGCCCAGGGCGCGCGGGCGGCCTCCGCACTCCCCCGCTGCGCGGAGGTGAGCAGATAGAAGGACACCGTGAGCGCTTCCCATGCGAAGAGGAACACGTAGGCGTCTGCTGCGCAGATCACCACCGCGACCGACGCCAGCAACGAGAGGTACCCGGTCGCGACGGCGCGACGGTGCTCCCTCCCCACGTCCGACCATGCCCACGAGGCGAAGCACAAGGAGACCGCCACGGCGATCCCGAAGAGCAGCGTGAGGAACGACCCTGCGAGTGCGTCGATGCGCAGCGCGCCGCGTCCGATGTCGAACAGCGGTGCGATGCCGACCGTCGTCGGTGCCGACAGGGTCGCATGGATCCCGAGCGCGAGCAGGCAGGCGCTCCCTGCGGCGCCCAGAAGGTACGGGACGGAGCGCACCATCGACGAGCGGGTGCCGAACCCGAGATCGAGCACGGCGCCCGCGAGCATGCAGGCGAGCGCCGCAGCGAAGAGCGTGCCGGTCACCGGCCGCCCCCGCGAGCCGAGCGGGCTCTTTCGGGAGTCGCAGAGGTCCCCGGGGACACTGCCTGCGAGCCCTCCGCGCCGGGCTGGGGACGCAAACCGAGGGTCCCCACAGCCAAGAGGATGCCGTAGAGGATGCCAAAGGGGCTCGGCGGCGAGCCCGGGACGTAGACGTCGACCGGCACGAAGGACGACACCCCTCCGCGCGACGCGTAGCCCTCGCCGACCATGCCTCCGCTCGCCGCGTCCGCCCCCACCGCGATCACGACCTTGGGCTCGGGCATGACCTCGTAGGTGTGGCGCAGAGACTCCTCCATGCCTGCCGAGCCGGTGCCGGTCACGAGGAGCACGTCCGCGTGTTTGGGGCTCGCGGTGAAGAACACCCCGAGTCGCTGCACGTCGTACACCGGGTTGGTCAGCGCCGCCACCTCCCACTCCTCGCTGCCGTCCGAGCCGGCGTCGACGTGGCGGACGTGGACCGATCGGCGCAACGCCCGCACCCGATGGGCAAGCTGGGCGCGGGCCTCGGCGAGCTCCGCATCGTCCCCCTCCCGGTGCGGCACGACCAGCGCCCGGCGCCCGAAGGCGGCGGTCTCGAACCCCGGGTCCTCACCGAAGGTGCCGGGGGCGAGCGCGGCGCACCGGCCGCACAGGACGCACCGGCCGCGGTTCAACTCGACGAGCTCGACTCCTTCGTCGCGCCCCGCGGACCCCCTTCCCACGACGATGGCACCGGTCGGGCACGCGCGGGCTGCCGCGTCGACTGCCCGAGGGTCGTCCCCGATGGCCGGCGCGACCTCGACACGGCCGAAGCAACCGGGCCCGTAGCCGTCCGCGGGCCGGGGGTAGGGGCTC
>JAJZMN010000166.1:12977-17070 GCA_021850345.1 Actinomycetes bacterium
GACGAAGGCCACGGGGGATCCAGGGCATCAGCCGGCCGCCCCCGCGATCGAGAGGCCGAAGCTCGCCTCGATGAAGGCGACGTCGGTGAAGATGTCCTTCGGGAATGCCGCCGAATAGGCGGCGAGGTTGTGGAACCCCGCCGACCGCTGGGTCACGTGGGTGAGGTGCCCGTCCTGCGCCTCGACGACGGACAGCAATTCCCCGGAGGGCGACTCCACCCACCCGAGCGCCCGTCCACCCGCCGCAGGGACCGGTACCCGCCAGCTGTCGGGCTCCCCCCGCTCGTCGAGCAGGTCGACCGCCTGGCGCACCAGGTGGAAGGCCCCGGCGATCTCGTCGATGCGGACCCGCTGGCGCTCGAGGGCGTCGCCACGGTCATGGCGGTGGGCGACGCGGTGGCCAAGCCGCTCGTAGGCGCCATAGGGCCGGCTTGTCCGCACGTCCTCGTGCTGGCCGGACGCGCGGCCCACCGGACCCACGACGGCGAGGCGGCGCGCGTCCTCTTGCGACAGGACGCCGGTTCCCCGCAGCCGGTCGACGAACGACGGCGTCCCCATGAGACGGCGCACGTCCTCTTCGATGACGCGCCACAACGAGCCGATCTCGCGAAGCAGGTCCCCGGGCGCCATCCCCAGCGGGCGCCGCACGCCTCCGGGGACGACGACGCCGCGTCCGAAGCGGCTGCCGCACAGGCGTGCGCGCAGCCGCTGCACCCGCTCCTTGTGGTGCGAGAACACGGCGTACGCCACGGCCTGGCCGGCCGCCTCGGTGTGCCGGATCATGGTGTCCAGGTGGTTGGCGACCCTTTCGAGCTCGGCATGCACGACGCGGACGAGCTCCGCCTGGAGGGGCACGGTGACCGATCCCAGGCGCTCGACCGCTTGGCTGAAGGCGAGTGCGTGCGCGACCGAGGCGACGCCCTCCTCGCGCTCGGCGAGCAACGCGCCGTCGTCGAACCCCATGCCCGCGAACCTGGCGTCGACGCCGCGGTGCTTGTAGAAGATGCGCGTCCGCAGGTGCGGGATGTCCTCACCCGAGGTCTCCACGACGTACTCGACCGTCTCGAAGACCCCGGAACGGACCGGGCCGTACGGGATCGTGAACACCCCTTCGCCGTGGACGTGTGCGGGCAGTGGCTGCGCGTCCGGCCTCAGCGCGCCCGCCGGGTCGCCGCCGAGCCCGAGCGGTGCATGAACCCCGGCGGGACGGGGGAACACGAGCGGGTCGGGACGCGGATGCCCGATCGGCTCGATGCCGAACAGGTCGCGGATCTTTCGTTCGTACCACGCGGCCGCCGGAATGTCGGGGGTGAGCGACGCGTAGCTCCGACCGTCTGCGACCGTGTGCTCCTCGACAGCGATCTCCCCGTCGTTGGAGGAGACGGCGACCAGCTGCACGCCGCCGGCTGCGTCCCCGCTGCCGGAGATCGCGACAAGCGCGCAGAAGCGCGCGCCGTCACCGACCCGTCGCCGCGTCGAGGAGAACGCGGGCGGTGTCCCTTCGGCACCGGGCACCACGGCCGGGTCCGGCGGCACGGCCGGGTCCGGCGGCACGGCCGGGTCCGGGCGGTCGGACGTCATGCGGGGGACCTCAGCTGGTGGGCCGCGTCGTTGAGCAGCCTGCTCAGGTCGGCGGGGAGGTGGACACCGAGGAGGACGAGGGCGGCGATGCCCAGTCCCATTGCGGCGACGATCCACGGGCTCACCTCGCCCTTGGTGATCACGGCCTCGCCCGAGCTGATCCCGGCCTCGCCTCTGGTGAGCACAGCGTCGCCCTTGGTGATCACGGCCTCGCCGGTGGTGATCACGGCCTCGCCAGAAGTTGTCAAGACCGCCGCGGACCGTGAGGCGGCAACCTCGACGTGCCTCCCCGCATCGGCCGGCCCGGACGTGAGCATCGTCTGGGTGGTCGACCATGCAAGACCGAGGAAGGCGATGGTCACCAGTGCCACGAGGACGGCGGCGACCCCGTAGCGGGGGTCGGAGAGCCCACCCGAGACGATCAGGAATTCGCTTCGGAAGAGGCCGAACGGGGGCATCGCGGAGAGGGCGAGCACCGCGGCAACGAGCATCGAGCCGCTCCACGGCAGCGCGCCGACACCGCCGCGCAGCACCGACATGTCCTTGCTGCCGAACTTCCGCAGCACCGACCCGGCGCCGAAGAACGCCGTCCCCTTCGCCGCGGCGTGCGCGAGCACGTGGAGGAGGACTCCCACGAACGCCAAGGTGACGCCGAAGCTCATGCCGATGGCGAGAATGCCCATGTGCTCGACGCTGGAGTAGGCGAGCATGCGCTTCATGTCCCGCTGGCGAATCAGGTAAAGCGCCGCGAGCAGCAACGAGGCCAGTCCGAACACCAAGAGGACGTTGCGGGGATAGGTCGACCCGATCGCAGCGGTCGTGATCTGGTAGAAGCGCAGGATGGCGTAGAAGCTGGTCGCCAACAACGCACCCGAGAGCAGTGCGGAGACCGGCGTCGGCGCCTCCGAATGCGCGTCGGGGAGCCACGTGTGGACCGGGACCAGGCCCATCTTCGTGCCGTAGCCGAGCACCGCGAGGACGAAGGCGAGCCGCATCACGTCGGGCGGCAGGTGATGCGCCCCCGCGAGCATCTTCGCATAGGAGAGCTGGTATCCCGAGCCGAACGCCGACGTGCCCGCGTAGTACAAGACGATCGTCGCGAGGAGCGCGATGCCGAGGCCCATCGACGCGATCAGCACGTACTTCCAGGCCGCCTCCGTGGCGGTTTCCGTGTCGTCGATCGCGACGAGGAGGGCCGAGACCACGGTCGTGACCTCGACCGCCACCCACAAGAGCGCCAGACCGCTCACCAGAGGCGCTGCGAGCATCGCCCAGCAGAAGACGTGCAGGCCCGCGTAGAACCGCCGGCCGTAGCGATCTCCCGAGGGCCCGGACTCCAGGTGCAGGTAGCCCGCCGAGAAGAGCGCCGTCGCAAGGTAGAGGAAGGAGGTTGCCACGAGGAACACCACGGACAGCGCATCCACCCTGAGCTCGCTGCCTGCGGAGACGTGCCCGTGAGCGACGACCGCCGGGACCAATGCGAGCACCAGGGCGAAGGAGATCGCGCCCGACACCGGTGCGAGTAGCTTCGCCGCCCACACGGGCAGCACGAAGGAGACCGCACCGACCACGAACGGGAAGATCACCAGCGCGACGAGAAGGCCACCCACTGCCGGCTACCCCCGCAACCTGTCCAGCTCTTCGGTCGAGAGGGTCCTGGACCGACCGTGGTGCACCCGCATGATGATCCCGAACGCCACGACGGCGACGAGGAGGTCGAAGAGGAACGTCATCTCGACGACGAGCGGCAACCCCGCCGCGATCACCAGACTTGCGACCGACACCCCGTTCTCCAAGGAGAAGAAGCCCATCGCCTGGGAGACGACGTCGGAGCGCAGCACGATCAGCACGAACGCGACGAGGACCACCGCAGCAGCCACCGCCAAGGTCGTCGAGGGGAGAAGCGAGGAGCGCACGCGGAGCGACCCGACGGAGAAGAAGCCGAAGACCGACACCAAGAGGGCGACCAGCGTCGAGCTCGCCACGCCGAGCCTGGAGCTCCCCGCGAGGTCGACGTCCACGTCGCGCAGCAGCCGCATCATGACGACAGGGACGATCACGACCTTGAGCGCGAACGAGAGTCCGGCGAGGGCGTAGATGTCGCCCACGTGCCGGGTCGCAGCGACCACCACCGCCAGGACGCTCACCGCGAAGGACTGGAAGGCGTACAGCCGCACCTGTGAGCGCAGGAGCGGCGCGCGGAGCATCGCGAACTCGGTGAGGAGCACGATCACGGCGACGACGTCCTCGATCCCCGCGGTCGTCGAGGGGACGTGCGCGGGCATCACGCGGGTCCCACGTAGAAGACCACCACGGCGAGCACCGCGATGCCGAACGCTGCGGCGAGGAACTCGGTGATCTTGAAGAGCCGCAACTTGGAGAAGAGGTTGTCGATCACCGCGAAGACGAGCCCGAGGAGCACGGCCTTGCCGAGGAGCGCGCCGATCGCTCCCACCACCGAGAGCGGTGCGCCGTTGGACGAAAGGCCGAACGGGGCGACGAAGACGTTGAT
>JAJZMN010000129.1 GCA_021850345.1 Actinomycetes bacterium
ACCGCCGATCGCCTTCTCCGCGCGGCGGTGCGCACCCCGGACGGCGCGCGTGGCGAGCTGGGAGACCACCTCGCGGTTGGCACGCTCCGACATGGCCCTTCGTCTCCGAGCTCTCGGTCACACAGAGCCCGACGGTGCTCGGGCCCCAGGTGCACGATGGACCCGGCGATCCTCACCGCCTAGAGCCGAACGGACCGTCCTGTGCGGCCTCCTGACCTGTCGGGTTGGCGGAGGAGGAGAGGCCCGACCAGGGCGTACGTCTGGGTGGGGCTAAGTGGACTTGAACCACTGACCTCAGCATTATCAGTGCTGCGCTCTAACCAACTGAGCTATAGCCCCGCAACCGGTGAACCCTAGCGTCCATGAGCTCCAGGTGGCCGAACGCGTTGATCTGCCCCCTTGGCTACCCGACCTGGCGCACGGTTCTGCCGGGGCCCCCGAAGCCGGCTCGGAGCCCGATCACCGACGACCGGAGGTTCCCTGACGGCGTCCCACCCCTTTTCTATGCTCGGGCTCGTGCCGGCGCGATGGAGGCTGAACCGGGCCGGGATCGTCAACGTCTACCAGTACGGGGACGAGATCCTGCACTTCGCCGGAGGGCGTCTGCTGCTCCGTGGCGTGAACGGTTCGGGCAAGTCCACCGCGATGAACATGCTGCTCCCCTTCCTCTTCGAGGCCGACACGCGCCGCATCGACGCGGCGGGGGACCAGCAGGGCGTCCTCCGCTCATGGATGCTGTCGGGCAGGGACGACCCCCAACCGGTCGGCTATCTCTGGATCGAGGTCCGCCGGGACGACGAGTACCTCGTGTGCGGCTGCGGCATCAGGGCGAACCGGTCGACCGAGAAGGTGTCGACGTGGTGGTTCGTGACCTCGCGCCGCCCTGGGGTGGACCTCGACCTCGTGGAGAAGCGCACCCCGCTGAGCGCCGAGGCGCTTCGTGCGACGCTCTCGCCCGACCCTGTCTTCCGCCACGACCAGCGTGGCGCCTACCGGGGCGAGGTCCGCCAGCGGCTGTTCGGCGGCGCCGACACCGACCAGCACGTCCGCCTCCTCCACGTGGTGCGCAACCCCCGCGTCGGTGATCGCATCGACGTCGATCTCGCGCAGTACCTCGGCGAAGCGCTCCCGCAGCTCTCCGACGACGCGCTGGACGACGCGGCACAGCCGCTCGACGACCTCGAGCAGCACCGCAAGAACCTGGACGCCCTGGAGCGGACCCACGCGACGTTGCGCGCCCTGCTCTCGGTCTACGCCAACTACGCCCGGGCGGAGCTGCACCGGCGCGCCGGTGTCGCCGGCGAGCTCGTCGCCGCGTCGAGAGCCGCAGAGCGGGTGCTCGTCGACGCGAGGCGTGAAGCCGCCGCCACCGAGGCCCGCCTCGCCGACGCGGTGACCGAGGTGCGCGAGCTCGAGGCCGAGGAGCGCAGGACCAGAGAGGAGCTCGACGCGCTCCGCCGGTCGCCCGCATACCAGGACGCCGGAACGCTCGCCGACCTGCGTGCGCTCGTGGTCTCGCTCTCCGACGCGATCGAGCGAGCGGCGGACGATGCCCGGCGGCAGTCCGTCGCGACCGCGCGGGCACGCGACTCGCTCGCCGCTGCGGCACAGGGCGCCCTCGACGACCAGGGGGCTGTGGAAGCGGCGCTCCGCGAGCTCGCGGCCTGCCTTGCCGACGCGCGGGTGCCGGCGGAGATCCCCGAAATGCCCCGGATCGTGACGGCACCGCTGCCGGCGCCGGCTCCTCACGATGCCGACCCCGCCCTGGAGGCCCCGTCCACGACGCTCGACGTGGACCCGATACTCCAGGGGCTCGCCACGGTCCGCGGGGCGGTCATGCACCGGCGCGGCGACGTGGAAGAGGTCCGTCGCGAACTTCGCTCCGTAGAGGACGCAGCGCAGCGGCTCGACGCCGCGCGCCGCCGGTGGGAGTCCGCCCGGGAGGAGTCGGGCATCATGGAGGAAGCGGCCGG
The DNA here is from genome assembly GCA_021850345.1 of Actinomycetes bacterium. The sequence continues at coordinate 1,974 of JAJZMN010000129.1, forward strand.
GGAGGCCCGCCGGGAGCTGGACACCGCCCTCCGATCCTGGCGTGAGCGCCTCGTCGAGTGGGTTGCCCGTCTGGACGCGCACCGCCGGGAGGGCGGGCTCGGTCCGGTCGCGTCGGTGGACCTCGAAACCGAGCTCCTCTCACGGCGAGAGGAGCTCGTCTCGGGGCTCCAGGCGCTCGTCGACGCGACCATGGAGCACCTGCTCGGCGAGCGAGCGTCGCTGGACGCGCGCCGGAGCCACGAGCGCGCCGAGCTCGACGACCTCGAAGAGGTGCTCAGCGCGCTCGAGCGCCAGACCGTGCCGCGCCCACCGTCGTCGTCGTGGCAGCGCGCCGACCGCGCGACCGTGCTCGCCGAGGTCGTCGACTTCCGAGAGTCGGTGAGCGCGCACGCGCGCGCGGGACTCGAAGGGGCGATGGAGGCCGCCGGCCTTCTCGGGGCCGAGCTCACCGCGGACGGAGCGCTCGTCGTCGAGGAAGGCGGGCTCGCCTTGCGTGCCGGCCCCCCGGTCGGCGCCCCGCTGAGCCAACTGCTCCAGGTGGACGTCGCCGAGGGTGTGGACCCGCCGATCGGCGCGGCGGCCATCGCGAGGTTGCTCGACGCCATCTCCACCGATCCGGGCGACCTCACCGGTGGTGGCGGACGCCATGGAGAGGACGTGCCGGCCGTGGTCACGGTGGACGGCGCCTTTCGAATCGGCCTCCTCCAGGGCCGGCATGGCAAGGCGGTTCCCGAGCACATCGGGAGTGCCGCACGGCGTGCGGCGCTCGACCGCCAGCGTGCAGAAGCCCGGCACCGGCGCGACGACGCGTTGGGGCGGCTCGAGAAGACCGACGCGCGCCTCGCGGTGGTCGCCGCGCGCCTCGAGGAGGCCGCCGCCCTCCGTGCCGCGCTGCCGGCGGGTGAGGCGGTCTTCGAGGCGTCCGTCCGTGCCGCACGGACCGAAGCCGACTGGGAGCGCGCGCGAGCACGTGAAGCAGAACGCCTCGCCGGCTTCCGCCTCGCCGACGAGCTCCACGCCGAGGCCGTGGACAAGAGCCGCCGCGTGGCGGCCAACCTCCACCTCCCCGCGACCGCAGAGGAGCTGCGCGACGTCGAAGGGGCGCTCCGCGACGCCGTCGGGGCCGTCAGTCGCTCGGAGGACCGTTGCAGGGCGCTGGCTCGCAGTGCCGGCGCATGGACCCGCGCCGGCGGGGACTGGCGTCGCGCGGCTGACGACGAGCGCCACGCCCGCGGGGCGTACCTGGAGGCCGTCGCCCGTCACGAGCCCGAGGCCGCAAGGCTCGCGACGCTCGAAGACGCCATCGGCATTGCGGCCGCAGAGGCCGTCGCGGCCGTCGAGACCTGCGAGGCAGGCCTTCGACGCGTCGCCACAGCGCTCGTCACCGCCCGCCAGGTGCAGCTCGATCGCAGTGGCGAGGTGGTCTCGGCGAAGGACCGCGTCGACGAGTGCGATCGACGGCGGGCCGCCGCCGAGCGCGACGCGGTCGACGCGCTTCCGGTGCTCCGCCGTGCCCTCGCGGTGCCGGGCCTGCTCGACGCGGCGCTCATGCACGGCGAGCCCGACGGTGCCGAGCCGTCGCCCGTCTCCTTGGCGCCCGTTGCGGAGACGCCGCAGGGCGTGGCGGCGTTGGTGAGGGAGATCGAGTCGCTCGTCCCTCCGGCGACGCGGGCGGAGGCCGGGGCCGACGGCGTCCGCCAGTCCCTTCGCCAGCGCAGGGCCGACCTGGGATCGGGCTGGGACGCCGAGGACCGCCAGGCCGACGAGTCGGTGCCCCTCGGGATCGAGGTGAACGGCCCACAGGGCCGGATGCCCCTCGCGCAGGCGGCGCTCGTGGTCGGGGCACGTCTCTTCGAGATCCGGGCGCTCTTGTCGCGAGAGCAGGACAACGCGCTTCGCAACCTGCTCCAAGGCCTCGTCGCGAAGGAAGTCGCCGAGAAGATGCAGTCGGCCGCCGATCTCGTGGCGGGCATGAACCGCAGGCTCGACGCGATCTCTACCGCCCACGGCATCGGGGTGGCGCTGCGCTGGCGCCGGCGGGAGGGACTCGAGCCGGGCCTGGACACGATGATCGACCTCCTCGCCAAGCCCCCGGACCTGCGCACCGGCGAGCAGGACGCCCAGCTCCGGGCGGCCATGTCCGCCCGCCTCGACGAGGCGCGCCGCGACGACCCCGAGGCGCCGTACCGCGATCTCGTCGCCCAGGTGCTGGACTACCGCACCTGGCACGAGCTGCGGGTGATGCTGCGCAGGCCGGGGCGCCCCGAGGAGCGCCTCTCCACGCGCACCGCGCTGTCGGAGGGCGAGAAGAAGATCGTGTCCTACCTCCCGCTCTTCGCGGCCGTCGCCGCGTCCTGCGACTCCATCGCCGAGCGTGACCCCACTGCACCGCGCTTCGTGCTCCTCGACGACGCATTCGCCAAGGTCTCCGAGGACAACCACGCGAAGCTCTTCGGGCAGCTCGTCGAGCTCGACCTCGACTTCATCGCGACGAGCGAGCGGCTGTGGGGGACGCACGCGAGCGTCCCGGAGCTCGCGATCACCGAAGTCGTGCGCGACGCGGACATGGGCGTCATCGTCCTCGAGCACAGCCGTTGGGACGGTCGACGCCTCGAAGGGGCGCGGTGAGCGGCGTCGACGTTCCGCCTGACGCGTCCGACGACTCGGCGTCCGACGACGTGGCCTCCGACGACTCGGCCCCCGACGACGTGGTCTCCGATGTCGTGGTCTCCGATGTCGTGGGAAGCCGGCAAGGTGTCGGGGACGCGCGTCTGCTCTTCCGGTACGTGACCGGCGACGAGTGGCAGGACTACCGCGCGATCATGTCGGTCTTCGCAGGCACGTTCTTCTCCGAGTTCACCCCCGAGGACGTGGCCGAGGCGCTCGCGGCGACCGGCACCTCGCTCGACACGGTGACGGTCGCCGACCGTCTCGAGAGCCTCCGGCGGTGGGGGAACCTGACCGTGTCCTCCGCCACCGGTACGCCGTCCAGCCTCTCGGACTACTACCGCCGCCGAAACCGCTACCTGATCACCCAGGCGGGCCAGGAGGTGCACGACGCGGTCGAGCGCGTGCTCGGCCGGGTCGACGAGGTGCACGACATCTCGACCGGGCGCCTCCGCGCGCTGCTCCACGCACTGGAGGTCCTCGAGTCGACGGACGTCACCGCCGTCGACCCCGAGCGGCTCGCCGACCTCGTCCGCGCCGTCTTCGATCCCCACGAGGCGTTCACGGCGGAGATCACCCAGTTCTTCGCAGCCGTGAACCAGTGGCAGAACCGGTTCGACCTCACCCCGGAAGAGTTCAGCTTCTTCGCCCAGGTGCTCGTCGGCTACGTCTCCGAGCGCCTCGAGGAGATCGAGAGGATGTCGAGGCCGCTCGGGATCGCGTTGACGGGCCTGACCGGACGCGTCCCGGTCATCGTGGAGCGGGCCAACCGCGGCCTCGCCGGCCGGGTGGAGGCAGCGGGTCTCGACAGCTCCGTGAGCGTGACGCGCCACGCGGGCTCGTCCATCGCCGACTGGGAGCACCTCTCGGCGTGGTTCGTCGCACGACCGGGCCGGGACTCCCGCATCGAGAGGCTGTCCCAGGACGCCGTCGCGGCCGTGCGTTCACTCACGCTCAACCTGATCCGGCTGTCGCGCGTGGGTGCGGGTGCCTCGTCGCGCCGCGGCGACTTCCTCCGGCTCGCGTCGGCGATGGCGGCGACGGATGCACAGGAAGCCGCCCGCATGGCGACCGCCGCGTTCGGCCTCCACGCGGCCGTCCACTACGGCGCGCCGGCGGACGACCTCGACGACCCGGTGAGCCCGTCGACGTCGTGGTGGTCGGGCCCCATTGCGCAGGTCCCGGTCTCCCTCCGGGCACGCGGAGACACGACGAGCCGAGGTCGGACGAGCCCCATCCCCGACCGCGGCGCTGAGGTCCGCATCCTGAGGCGCCGGCGCGAGCTCGAGCGGGCGTCGCGTGCCAGCACCGATTCGGAGCTGCTCTCCCTCGGAGCCCTCGACGGCTGCCACCTGTCCGACGCCGCACTCGGCCGTCTCGAGCAGCTCGTCGGACGCGCGCTCGCCCGGCTTCCGGTCGGGGGTTCGGTCGGGAGCTCGATCGGGGGTTTGGTCGAGAGTTCGATCGTGAGCACGGTCGGGAGTTCGGTCGGGAGCACGGTCGTGAGCACGCAAGGGGCCGGTTGGGGCGTCGGCGGCGGGCGGGCCGAGATCGCCGACGGTGACGTCGCCTGTACCGTCGAGCGGTCGCCGGGTCGGGCGACGGTCGTCTCGTCCGCAGAGGGCACGCTCAGCTTCTTGGACCTTCACATCTCGCTGCGTCCGGCTCGTCCCATCGCCGCGCTGCCGGCGACACGGGTCGAGGAAGTCGCCGGCTGATGGCCGGTGATCCGCAGGCGGCTGTCGAACGCAGGGTCGCCGCGCGCCATCTGCTCCTTCACCCGCTCACCTGCAAGGAACACGACCCCGACACGTTCCGGCTCATCCGGCGCCACGAGGCGGTACTCGGTCACTGGTTCACCGAGCGGCTCGGCTACCGCCTGCAGGTAACGGCGGAGACGGCGCGGCTCTCCAAGACGACCTGTGTCCCCGGGCGTCGCACGCTGCGGACGGCGACGGGCCGTCCCCTCCATCAACTGGAGCTGGTGACGCTCGTGCTGGTGCTGGCAGCGACGGTCGCCGGACCTCCCGTGGTCAGCCTCCGGGATCTCGTCGATCTCGTGCGATCGGCCGCCGCGGAGGCAGAGGTCTCCTTGCCTGCCGACGGGACCGGTCGACGGGCGCTCGTGTCCTCGCTTCGCTGGATGATCGATCACGGACTTGCGAGCGAGCTCCACGCGCACGTCGACGACTACGCGGACGACGAGGACGCGGACGCCGTGCTCCAACTCGTGCCCGACCGGATCGTCTTGTTGCCGCTGCCCGCCATGGCGGGATTCCGCGATCCTGACGACCTGACGTCTCGCCCAGCGCGCCAGGACGCGCTCCGCCAGTGGCTGCGCTCGTGCCTCGTGGAGGAGCCGGTGCTCTACCGCGACGACCTGAGCGAGGAGGAGTGGGGAGAGCTACGGCGGAGGCTCGGCGAAGAGGAGCGCTACTTGGAGGAGATGTTCGGCCTGGTGCTCGAAGTGCGCGGCGAGGGCGTCGCCGCGATCGACCCGTCGGGGACGCTCTCGGGGCGGCCCTTCCCCGCAGGCGGCACGGTCGGCCACGCTGCGCTGCTCCTCATCGACGTCCTCCGCGAAGCCGCGCTGACGCGGGGCGCTGGTGGGAGCGCCGCGGAGGCGGGCAGCGACCGGACCGCCGAGCCGGCGACAGCGTCGGCTGCCGACCAGGTAACCGCCGACGCGCACGGCGACGCCGGTCGATTTCCGCTCGAGGGGTGGTGGGCCTTCCAAGACATCGTCGGTCGCCTCCGCCCGCTTTGCGAATCGCATGCCGCCCGGTGGGCGGGCGAGCTCGTGCAGAACCCGGAGCGGTTGGCCCGTCTGGTCGTCGATCTCCTCGTGGACGTCCGCCTCGCCGAGCGGCGGGTCAGGCCTGCGGGCGGTTCCCCGGGATCCGAAGACGTGCGCCTCCTTCCCGCTGCCGGACGCTTCACCGTGGGAAAGCCGCTCGGCGGGATGGGAGCGGGGCGCTCGGGTGAACGCGAGGACGCTCTCGAGGACGCTCGCCAGGACGCTCGCCAGGACGCTCGCCAGGAGGCATTGTGGTGACCCAGCTTCCACGGGACCGGCGCCCTTCGCTCGTCGATCCTGAGCTCGGCCCCGTGTGGGACGCGGTCCGCGGCCGCCTGGAACGGCGGGGCACCGACGACCGCGGCAAGATCCGCCTCCCGTCGCTCAGCAGCCGGGCCCGGTTCCTTCTCGGCGCGATGCTCGGGAGGCCGTTCGCAGCGACGCTCGACCTCGGAGCACTCGAGGACGCGCTGGTCGCGCTCGGGGTCGCCGGATCGCTTCCCGCCGCGCTCGACCTGCTCGGCCATCCCGTCTCCGGTGAGGCTGCCGCACGCCGGGCGAGGCGCATCAAGGCTCGAGCGGCGCGGGTTGCGGTGGTGGAGGAGGCCTCAGCGTGGCCCGAGGACTGGGCGCCGGCGTGGGCCGACGACGTCGCCCGCTCTGGGCTGCTCGCGGGATTGGATGCCGGGAGTGCGCGTGCTCTTGCCCGGCAGGTGAGGATGGTGCTCGACCACCTGGCCGGCGCGGGAGCGGCTGGTGCCGGCGCGGGAGCGGATGGCACTGCGGGTGGTGGTGGCGGTGGTGGTGACGGGGCCGAGCCCGGCGCGTGCAGCCGGACCGAGCTGGCGGCGACGGTGCTCGGGTCGGCGCACGCGCTCGACCGAGGGACCCGCGCCGCCGCGGCCGTCACCCGCGCGCTCACCTTCCGCCACCCAGGGAGCGACAAGAAGGGCGTCTGGGCGCTCGCGGGCGTGCAGCCTGACCTCGTTTCTGCGACGGTCTTGTGTTGGAACCTCCGCCCCGCCGACGGCACCGGCCTCGAGACGATCCTGACCGAGGCGTCGAGATTGGGTGTTCCCTTCCACCTCACGCAGTTCGCGCTTCGACGTCATCCGGTACGGCTTGCACCAGGCTCGGGGGTCCTCGCCGTGGAGAACCCGAGAGTGGTCGAGGCGGCAGCAGAAGCGCGAAGCCCGCTCTCCGTCGTCGCGCTCAACGGCAACGCGTCAGCTGCGGCGACGCTGTTGGTCGGTCAGTTGCTGGCAAGCGGGACCCGCGTCCGCTATCACGGCGACTTCGACGCTCCGGGGCTCGCCATCTGCGGCCGCATGCACACGCTGGGGCTCGTGCCGTGGCACATGGACATGCAGGACTACCTCCGGGCTGTCGACTTCGCCGACCGCTCGGGGACGCGGTTGCCGACCGAGAGCCGGCCGGTGCCGGTCACGCCATGGTCGCCGGCGCTCCGGGAGGCGGTTCGGCGGCGTCGGAGGATCGTGCACGAAGAGCTCCTTCTCGACGAGCTGTTGCAGTCGGAGAGCTGACCCCGTCTGGCTCGACCGCGCCGTCACGGTCGAGGCCGCCGACGACGGTGACGTCGCGACGACATCGATCTTGCTTCCTTGACGTCGTGTGCTATTGCGGAGCGAGAGAAGTGAGCTTTCACCTACGAACCGGAAGACGTCGAGGCAGTTCGGCCATGGTGGCAATCGTCGCCGGGCTAACTGCGGCGCTCCTCATCGGTGCGGCTGACGGCAGTGTCAGCCTCAGCTCAACCGCGATGCGGTGGCAGTCGGGCACGCATTCCCCGCCACCCTGCTCGGCGCGGACCGCCGCCGCCCCACGGTTGCGCGAATCGCCGACGATGCTCTCCGTTCCTACAGAGCCCTTTGGGGTGGCGGTCACGGCCAGTGGACGGTTCATCTTCGCTGGGCTCAGCAACTCGGTGGGTGTTTTCGTCTGGAGGGGCGGCCACCTCCACCTTCGGACCAAGATCACAGTCCCGGAGGAGGCCCTCGGCGTGGCACTGACCCCGGACGGCCGGTACCTCCTGTCCGCCGACGGCTACGGCGGCGCCTACGTGCTGAACGTCGCGGCGGCAGAGCGAGGCTCGAGGTCGGCAGTGTTGGGGCAGCTCACAAGCGCGGGCAGCGGCGCGATCGAAGTGGGCGTGTCTCCCGACGGGAAGTACGCGTTCGTGAGCCTCGAAACAAGCAACGAGCTCGCCGTCTTCAATTTGCGGCGAGCCATCGACACCGGGTTCACCCGATACATGCCCATCGGCGTGGTGCCACTCGGAGAGGACCCCGTGGGCATGGCAACCTCTGCCGACGGTCGCTACCTGTACGTCACGAGCGAGGTCACTCCACCCTCCCATCAGGGATCCCTGTCGACGATCGACCTCGCGACGGCCGAAACCGATCCCGCCCGGGCCGTGGTTTCTTCGGTGCCTGCCGGATGCAGCCCGGTACGCGTTGCCATTGCTCGTGGATCGGTGTATGTCACCGCCCGCGCCTCCGATGCAGTCCTGTGGTTCTCGTCACGAGCGTTGGTCCATGACCCGGCCGACGCACTTCGAGGAACCGTGCGCGTCGGTTCCGCACCGGTCGGCTTGGCTGTGGTCGGTCGGAGTTCCGAGCTCCTCGTGGCGGACTCCGATCGTTTCGGCTCAGCACCGCGTGCGAACCTCGCGCTGCTACGCCTGGGTCCGCACGGACGAGCCGTGCTCGCGGGATACCTGGATTCGGGCGGGTTTCCCCGCGACATCGCCGCCACTCGACACGGCAACCTCGTGGTCATCGCGAATTACGCGTCGTCGCAGCTCGGGGTGCTCGAGATGGGGTCGAGGAGGCGGTAGGACGACAGCTTGCGCCGATGACCCGCTGTTGTTGAGGAGTTTGCCCGAACCAGCGAGACCTGCAAGCATCTTCGTGAAGGACTCGTCCCTCCACGCACGCAGAGCCGAAAGAAGGGCCGGAAGAAGGGAGACACGTGGAGCCGACGCCCGCATCGTTGGCCGACTCGACGAAGGCCCTGCGCGACGAAGTGGTCCTCGCGTGCCGCGTCCTCGAGTCCCAGGGCCAAGGGGACATGGTCTGGGGACACGTGTCGGTCCGAGACCCGGAAGGCCGCGGCGTCTGGTTGAAGGGAGCGAACCTCGGCTTTGACGAGGTCAGCGCGGACGATGTCATCCTCTTGGACTTCGACGGCCGGGTGCTGCAGGGCAGCGCTCGGCGCCACTTCGAGTGGCCGATCCATACCGAGATCATGCGGGCACGCCCGGACGTCCACTCGGTCATCCACACGCACCCGGAGCATGCGGTCGCCTTCGCCGCAGCACGCCGCCCGCTCCTCGCCCTCTCACACGAAGGCGCGGACTTCGTTCCCCCCGACGTCGCACGGTTCACGCAGAGCGGTGACCTCGTCTCGACGCCAGCGCTGGGGCAGGCTCTCGCCGAGACGATCGGCGCGCGCAACGCCGTCCTCATCCCGTGCCACGGCATCGTGACGGCGGCGTCCGACGTCGGGAAGGCCACCTCGCTGGCGATCCGCCTCGAGCGGGCGTGCCGCGTCGCACTCCTGGCCGGAGAGAAGGCTGAGGGGAGCAGCGATGAAGAGTCCCTCGCGAAGCGCGCTCGGACGACAAGTAACCTCGACATGACGTGGCAGTACCTGTCACGGCGCGTTTCCCAAAGCAGTAAAGCCTGGACCTCGTAGCCGCGGAGGCGTGCATGCACGCGCATCGAAGTGAGAGGACCCGGACCCCTGGTACCCGGTTCCGCTGAGGTCTACATCTCCGCCGGCAATGGCGCGGACTCGCTCACAGCCGGACTCGCGGACGAACGGACCTGGGCGATCGGCGACGCATGGCCGAGCAGTCGCGAGATCGCAAGCGTCGCGGTCCGCACCGCGGCGGCCTGGCGCTCGGCGTGGAACCTGCCCGAGAGTCCCGTCACCGAGAGCGACGCGAGCACCTCGTGGCTGTGACCGAGCACCGCGGCAGCTACGCAGGTCACACCGAGCTGATACTCCTCGCGGTCGTATGCGACTCCCTCCCGCCGTGCGACGTCGAGCTCCTCGAGGAGTCGCTGAGGGGACGTGATGGTGTACGGCGTGAAGCGCGTCAGGCCGGCCTCGATGACGGCCAGGGTCAATGTCTCCTCGGAGCGCGAAAGGATCGCCTTCCCGAGCGACGTGCAGTGAAGCGGTCGCCGGGTGCCGATCTGGGTTCTCGTCGGCGCGCTCCGGGTTCCACGGATCTTCTCGATGTAGAGGACCCCTAGACCATCGCGCACGGCGAGATGCACCGTCTCGTGCGTCGCCTCGTAGAGATCCTCCATGAGCGGGAGCGCTGCGTCGCGGAGTCGGCGCTGCGCCGACACCATGCTCCCCAGCTCGAACAGGCGCATGCCGAGGCGGTACCCCGCCGGGTTCCGCTCCAGCGCGCCGAGCTCCACCAGCTGGTTCGCCAAGCGGAACGCCGTCGCCTTCGGAAGTTTCGCTCCTCGAGCCAGTTCCGCCAGGCCGAGGCAGCGACCCTCCGATCCGAAGACGTCGAGCAGGCGAAACGCACGCTCTAGGACCGTTTGCCCGTTTCGCTCATCGGACCGCACTGCTTGCAGATGTTGCCATCGAACGCGGAGGCTGTCCAGGACTTCCGGGCTGAATGCGGTGCGGCTCGCGCTCGCGTCCCGGGTACCGAGGAGGAACGGCATGCCAGCGCATCCGGTCGTCGATGTCCACATCCACTACCTGCCTCCGGCCCTGCTGTCGACGCTCTTGCGGCGGAGCCACTTTCCGCGGGCGGAGCGGCATGGCGAGGCTCTCGTCCTCGAATTCGGGAACGGCTACGTCGAGCACGTCAGTGCGCGCCTGACCGAGCCTGACGGTATGCGGGAGAGCCTTCAAAGGACCGGCGTTGACCTGGCGATGGTGAGCATCAACCAGCCGGGAGTCCTGGTGCTCGACCCGATCGAGGCGGCTGCCGTCGCCCGCGACGCAAATGACGAGCTGCTCCAGCTGGTGCGGGACAGCGACGGTGCCATCGAGGGGCTGGCGACCCTTCCGTGGCAGGACACGGGTTCGGCGGTCGCGGAGTTGGAGCGGGCGGTGTCAATCGGGCTCAAGGGGGCGATGGTCTGCTCCAACATCGCCGGCGAGCCCCTTGATGCGTCCAAGTTCGACCCCACGTTCGAAGCGGTGGCGGCGAGGTCGCTGCCGCTGCTCCTCCACCCGACGATTCCGGCGGACGTCTCAATGGTGAGCGAGCACGGCCTGATTTGCGCGGCAGGCTTTTTGTTCGACACGACGACGGCGGTTCTCCGCTTGGTGTTCGCGGGCACGTTCGACCGGCACCCTGAGCTGCGGATCCTGCTTGCCCACGCGGGCAGCCTCCTTCCCCTTCTCGCGGGAAGGGTCGATCGCGAATACGCGCGCGGAGCGTTGCCAGTCCCGCTTCCCGAAGGGCGTCATCCGGCTGAGTACTTTCGTCGCTTGTACACGGACACGATCGCGGGTTCGCCAAAGGCCGTCGAGCTGGCTGTCGAGCTCGTCGGAGCCGATCATGTCTGCTTCGGCAGTGATTATCCCTTCAACAACCAGGCGCAGGCGTTGGACCTCGTGCTGTCGGCCACCGAGGCGGACGATGGCCTGCGAGAGGCGCTCTGCGGCGGGAATGCGTGCGAGCTCTTCGGCGTCAAGGCATCGGCGTGACCGGATCGCCGTCCCCTGGAGGCACTGGGCCTGACGCGAGCGTCGCCTCGCGCGACGCGATGGTGCGGGAGATCGGGCGGCACCTTCGAGCCGAGAGCGAGCAGGACCTCGAGGCGTTGCTGGCCGGGATGACCGACGACTGCTACAACGTCGTCGTCTGCGACCCCTCTCCTCTCTACAGGGGACCCGAAGAGGTGACCCGGCGCTACCGGGGGCTGTGGACCACCTTCCCGGACCTCCAGGTGCGGCTCCGGCGGGTCGTGGCGATCGAGGGTGACACCGCGGTGACCGAGCATGAGCTGTCGGGGACCCACCGGGGCCCCCTGTTCGGCGTTCCCGGGACGGGGCGGAGACTCACGGTCAACACCTGCGTTGTGTGGGAGTTCGTCGGCATCAAGGTGCGCGGAGAGACCGTCTACTTCGACGTCTCGACGCTGCTTCGCCAAGCGGGTGCGCCGACGTTCCCAGGACAGACCGGCGTAGAGCCGCCCGCGGACAGTCAGGGCTGAATCAGAGCCCGATCAGGTCTGCAACACGATCGTGCCGAGGTGCGTGAACTCCGCCGTGAGCGTCGCGCCCGGCGGCATCGGCACCGCGTCGGTCATCCCGCCGGTGAGCACGGTCCAACCGGGCTCGAGCCTGAGCCCGCGCTCTGCGAGCGTGTTCGCGGCGAACGCGAGGGCTTGTGCCGGGTGACCCTGGACCGCCGCTCCGGTCGCCGAGTCGACGACTTGGCCGTCGACCTGGAGTAGACACGCCTCCAGGCTCAGGTCAAGACCACTCGGTGCGACCCCGACGGGTCCGACGACGAACCGAGCGGCGGACGCGTTGTCCGCGACGACGTCGGGAAGGGTGAAGCGGAAGTCGGTAAAGCGACTATCGATGATCTCGACACCGGCGTACACGGCCGTGACTGCTTGGAGCGCCTCTGCGGCAGTGAGACCGGGACCCTCGAGCCGTGCTCCGAGGACGAAGACGATCTCGGGCTCGGCGCGAGGGTGGATGAGCCCCTCCCCGATGGGCTCTCCCGGGGAAAGCACCATCGCGTCGGTGAGCCACGCGACCAGGGGACGGTCGATGCCCATGGTGCGTTGCTTCGCGACAGAAGTGAGCCCGAGCTTCAGCCCGACCAGCCGCTCGCCTCTGGCGAGCCGGCGACGAAGCGTCTCGTCCTGGACCTCGTAGGCGGTCGCAAGGTCGAGGCCCTGCCACTCGTCCGAGAGCGGCGGCCGGTCCCTCGCCGACGACTCAGCTTCGAGCAGGACGTCGGCGGCCTCAGTGAGATTCATCCCGCCACCGGCGCGGAGCCGTTGCGGTTGGAGCTGACATCACCGGAAAGCGCGACGGCGATGTCGATCAGGAGGTCTTCCTGGCCGCCGACGAGCCGTCTCCGGCCAGCCTCCGCGAGCACTTCGTAGGCCGGCACGCCGTAGCGCTCAGCGGCGCGGCGCGCGTGCAGGAGGAAGCTCGAGTAGACGCCCGCGTAACCCATGACCACCGAGGGCCGGTCGGCGACCGGTACGTGTTGCATGTAGGGCCGGACCACCTCTTCTGCGGCAGCGAGGACGGCACCGAGTTCGATGCCGGTGGAGATGCCGAGGCGTTCGAAGACGGCGACGAGCACCTCGGTGGGCGAATTGCCGGCTCCTGCCCCGAGCGCAGCGGTGGCACCGTCGATCTGCCGCGCACCGGCGCGGTAGGCGAGCACCGAGTTGGTGACCCCGAGTGCAAGGTTGTTGTGGCCGTGGAAACCGACCTGGACCTCGGTGCCGAGCGCCGCGACGAGGGCCTCAACCCGCGTCGAGGCTTCTTCGAGCACGAGGGCTCCGGCGGAGTCGGTGACATAGACGCACTGCGCCCCGGCGTCGGCCATGACGATCGCCTGCTCGGCCAGCCTTTCGGGGTCGAGCATGTGCGCCATCATGAGGAAGCCCACCGTCTCGAAGCCGAGCTTGCGTGCCATCTCGAAGTGCTGGATGGAGATGTTCGCCTCGGAGCAGTGCGTGGCGATGCGCGCGACCAGCGCTCCGGCGTCCTTAGCGGCGCGCAAATCTTCCGCGGTCCCGACCCCTGGGAGGAGCAGCACCGCGATTTTGGCCTCTTTCGCCTCGTCGGCAGCGGCGGACACGAGGTCGAGCTCCTCGGTGGACGAGAAGCCGTAGATGAACGAGGACCCTCCGAGGCCATCGCCGTGGGAGACCTCGATCACGGGCACACCGGCATCGTCGAGCGCGCGCACGGTTGCGCGCACCTGGTCCACACTGAAACGGTGCCGCATCGCGTGGCTGCCGTCGCGCAGCGTCGAGTCGGTGATCCGGACGAATCCGCTCCCATCGGCGGTCATGGTGCTGCGACCACGGCCGAACGCCTGGCTGTCGCGAGGTCCTCTCCGACCTTGGTCGCGGCAGCGGTCATGATGTCCAGGTTGCCTGCGTACGGCGGCAAGTAGTCACCGTTGCCTTCCACCTCCACGAGTACCGTCACTCTGGCCAGTCCCCGCCAATCGGGCCGCGGCTCGTCGAATTGCGGATCGGCCTTCAACCGGTAGCCGGGTACGTACTGCTGCACTCGCGACACCATTGTCACGACGGCATTCGTGACCTCGTCCTTGTCGACGTCGGGGTCGACCGCACAGAAAACCGTGTCGCGCATGATGAGGGGGGGTTCTGCCGGGTTCAGCACGATGATGGCCTTTCCCTTGCCGGCGCCTCCCACCATCTGGATCCCCCGCGCCGTGGTACGCGTGAACTCGTCGATGTTTGCCCGGGTACCCAGCCCCGCAGAGCGGGAGGCGATCGAAGCAACGATCTCGGCGTACGGAACATCGGTGACCGAGGAGACCGCGGACACGATCGGGATCGTCGCCTGACCGCCGCAGGTGATCAAGTTCAGGTTGGGTGCATCCGTGTTCTCGACCAGGTTCACGACCGGCACGACGAAGGGGCCCAAGGCTGCGGGCGTGAGGTCGACGGCCTGGATGCCCGCCGCCTCGTAGCGGGGGGCGTTGGACGAGTGTGCGGCAGCCGAGGTTGCTTCGAATACGAGGTCCGGGGGGTCGCTCCGCTCGAGGAGCCAGTCGACCCCGGCCGGTGAGGCCTCGTAACCCGCGGCCCGAGCCTTGGCGAGGCCGTCGGAGTCCGGATCGATGCCGACCACGTAGCGAAGTTCGAGCGCACGCGAGCGGCCGAGCTTCACCATGAGGTCGGTGCCGATGTTGCCGGTTCCGACGATGGCGGCGGTCGGCGTCGACGTCATGCTGCTTCCTCCTCTGTAAACGACACGTTCACGGCCCCGATGCCGGCGAACTCCGCCCGAACCGAGTCGCCCGCGACGACCGGCACCGCCGCCGTGCAGGAACCCGGCAGGACGACATCGCCGGAGCGCAGCCCCTCACCCGTCGCCGCCAGGACGTTTGCGAGCCATGCCACTGCACGGACCGGGTCGCCGAGCACCGCGCCACCCGCGCCGGTCGCGACGAGCGCGCCGTTGCGGTGAAGATTGCACCCCGAGAGTCGGAGGTCGATTCCTCCGAGCGGCGCCGGTCGTGACGCCAGCACGACCGCGCCCGAGGAGGCGTTGTCGGCGATGGTGTCGACGAGGGTCAGTTTCCAGTCCTTGATCCTGGAGTCGATCAGCTCGAGCGCGGCGACGACGAAATCGGTTGCCCGCACGACGTCGGGCGGGGTCACGCCCGGACCCACGAGGTCCCGTCCGAGGACGAACGCGATCTCGGGCTCCACGCGGGGCTGAATGAAGCGGTCGGCGCTGATGCGGTCCCCCGACTCGACCAGCATCGTGTCGAGCAGGTGCCCGAAGTCAGGCTGGTCTACGCCGAGCATCTTCTGCATCGCGCGGGCCGTGAGTCCCACCTTGCGACCCTTCACCCT
>JAJZMN010000012.1 GCA_021850345.1 Actinomycetes bacterium
AACAAGAGCGGCAACTTGTTGAATGCCCGGATGGCGGAATCGGTAGACGCGATGCACTCAAAATGCATTGTCCGAAAGGGCGTGCGGGTTCGAATCCCGCTCCGGGCACCGTCAGCATCCCGTCCGTCGCCCCTGCGGTCGTTGACGCCCGCCAACTCAACTTTGCCGATGCGGGCGTCGACGCCGCGTCGTTCCTTGCCCCGCTCTATCACCTCTCCCGGCACGCTCCAGGTGCTTGTCGTGTGCGCCGTCAAAGGCCCGGCCGCGATGCTCTCCCACGTGGACGAGCGAACGGCCGAGGATCTGCCTCGCGCGATGTCGCTGAAGGGCCTGCGCGCGGTCGAATCGGTGACCGAGATCCTCGGCGCTACCCCGCACCTGCTCGCCATCGCCCGCGGCCGGCTCGACGGGAGCGCGGTGCCAAGCAGGCGGCCGCCGCTCCTCCAGAACAGCTCAGGACTTGCGCGCCGACGCCTTCCCGCCCTTCCGCCCGGCGGACTTGTGCTGCGCGGTCGTGCCACCCTGCTTCGACGAGCCGCCCGAGCCCGACTTCTTCCCGCCATGGCTCGACGCCGACGGCGAGTTGGCGATCCGGGCCGCCCGCTCTTTCGACATGCCCTTCTTCTTCAGCGCTTCGTACTGCTTGTCGTTCTTCACGCTCGGTCGCTTCTGAGGCATCGCACCGTCTCCTCCTTGCTGCCTACACACCGGTTCCCGCCCATCCGCGGGCGAATCTGCTATTTCGCTCCATGCAGATACCCGACGCGTCCCGGCGCCACGCCGTGACCCCCACACTCTGCAGCGCCCTCCTGCTGCACGGCCCTAACGTGACGCCGTGACGGCGCACCTGGCGGACTTCGTGCGCGCAGCTCGGGTACCCGATGACGGACCGTCGGTCGAGCAGGAGATCTTCGGAACCCATGAGCCGGGAACGGTCGCGGCGTGGTACTCGCGGCTGTGCACACAAGTGCTCGGGTCACCCATCGCAGCCCCCCTCTTCTACGTCTCGTCCTCGGGCTGCGTGGCCGGCGTCGAGCTGGCCGACGGCAGGCAGCTCTCCGTGAAGGCGCACCAGCGACGCTCGAGCCTCGACCTCTTGCAGCTGATCGACGACGCGCAGCGCCGTCTCGCGTCAGCGGGCTTCGCGTGCCCGATGCCCGAGATCGCGCCGGTGCGCTTCGAGCAGGTCTTCGTGACCGTGGAGCAGCTGCTTTTCGACCCCGGCATGCGGGTACTCGCTCCAGAGGAGATGAGCGCGTCAGCCGCTGCGCTCGCCGAGGCCGCGGGAATCCTTCGAGAGGTCGATCCGACGCCGTGGGCCGGACTGCACACGTTCCACGCGGCGCCCGGCGCGCTGTACCCGGAGCCACACAGCCCGCTCTTCGACTTCACGCTGCAGCGCGACGACGAGGAGGTCGTCCGAGTCGACGAGCTCGCGGCCGCGGCCATCGCGGCACGCGATCGCGGGGACGCGCCGCTCGCGCTCTTTCACTGCGACTGGTCGGCGCGCAACATCCGACTGCGCGACGGCCGGCTCATCGCGAGCTACGACTGGGATTCCCTCGATGCCTGCAGGGAGTCCGCGGCTGTCGGGAACGCTGCGGCGACCTGGCGCTCGACTGGCGAGCCGGACGACCCTCCTGCACCGGGACCCGACGAGATCGACGCCTACCTCGACGCCTATCTCGAGGCTGCGGGTCCCGACGAGCACAGGCGACGCTGCGGTCGCTCCCTGCGCGCCTGGCGCGTGGCGGCGATGGGCGAGGCGCTGTGGCTCCTCGCCTACACGGCGCGCTGTGAGCACGCGATCGAGGCGCGCTTCTCGGACGAGCGGCCGCGCCGGGCGAGGGACACCCTCGTGCGCCACCGGACGGCCTTCCTCGCTGCGCTCGAAGCCTGAGCGTCAGCGCGCCACGATGCCGAAACGCCGGTGCTCGAGGACCGGGAGCATCGTGCGCACGGCCGACACCCGCGCCGGCGAGACGTCAGCGAAAGCGACGTCCTCTTCCTTCCCGCCGAGCTCGACGAGGACCTCGCCCGAGGGGTCGACCACCATCGAGCGGCCGACCGCCTCGTCCTCGGGCTTCCCCGCTGCGACGACGTACGCCGTGCTCTCGATCGCCCGGGCCCGGACGAGCGTCTTCCAGACATCGGCCTTGCCCGGGCCGTTGTACCAGTGGGCCGGAAGTGCGAGGACGGTCGCCCCACGGTCGACGAGCGCACGTGCCGACTCGGGAAAGCGCAGGTCGTAGCAGGTCATGACGCCGAGCACCAGGCCCTCGACCAGGGGCACCGTGACGATCCCGGTCTCGGGGTCGCCCGCCGCGACACGGTCGGACTCCCGTGCGCCGAGCGCGTCGAAGAGGTGGAGCTTGCGGTAGGCGCCGAGGAGGCCCCCGGGCCCGACGACCACCACCGTGTTGTACGCACGCCTGGAGGCACCAGCCGCACCCGCCGCACCAGCCACCCCAGCCGCCACCCCAGCCACCCCAGCCACCCCAGCCACCCCAGCCACCCCAGCCACCCCAGCCGCCGCGCCCGCCGCACCGCCTCCCACCTGCTCAAACATCCCTGCAACCACCGTCACCCCGTAGCGGCGGGCGCCCTCGGCCAGCGCCGACACGAAGCTGCCGTCGAGCGGCTCGGCCGGAAG
>JAJZMN010000087.1:0-12148 GCA_021850345.1 Actinomycetes bacterium
GTGAACCACCGGAGCGAGAAGCCGCCGGTGACCGGCCAGACGAACGCGGTCTCCGAGAGCCCCATCTCGCACGCGAGCGACTGCATCGCCGCGGCCGGCGCGGGGGTGTCGAGCAGGCACACCGCCGCGGGGTTCCCACCGTAAGGGTGGTCACAGAACGCGTCGACCCAGAAGAGGGGCACGCTCATAGCGACCCACCCGGCGCCGCGCCGTCTCCGCTCACTGCGCGCCAACCGGTCGGAGCGCCTCGAGACGCTCGAGCGCTGTGACGAGCACCGCGGGGCGCTTGCAGAACGCCCAGCGGACCAGCGAGCGCCCGGGCGCAGGATCGAGGTAGAAGACCGAGCTCGGCACGGCCACGACGCCGCAGCGCGATGGCAGCGTCCGGCAGAACTCGACGGCATCGGTGTGGCCGAGGCTCGCGACGTCGGTGGTGACGAAATAGGTCGCCGCAGGCCGGAACGTCTCGAGACCTAGTGCGCAGAGCCCGTCGCACAGGAGGTCACGCCGGTCGCGCAAGGACCGCCGCAGGGGTTCGATGAGCCGCTCCCCCGCGTCCAGTCCCACTGCGATGGCGTGCTGGAAGGGCGTGCCGGTCGCGAAGGTGAGGAACTGCTTGGCGGCACGCACCTTGGACACAAGGGCGGACGGCCCGCAGGCCCAGCCGATCTTCCATCCGGTGAAGGAGAAGGTCTTGCCTGCCGACGAGATCGACACCGTGCGCTCCCGCATGCCTTCGAGGGTGGCGAGCGGCACGTGCACTCCGTCGTAGACGAGATGCTCATAGACCTCGTCGGTGAGCGCGACCAGGTCCCGTTCGACGCACAACCGGGCAATGGCAGCGAGCTCTTCGAGCGAGAAGACCTTCCCCGTCGGGTTGTGCGGAGAGTTCAAGAGCAGAACCCGAGTCCGGGGCGTGATCGCCGCCTCGAGCGCTGCGAGGTCCCATCCCCAGTCCGGGGCCTCGAGAGTCACCATCTTGGCTCGCGCCCCAGCCATCGCAGCCGACGCGGCGTACGAGTCGTAGAACGGCTCGAACATCACCACTTCGTCACCCGGCTCACACAGCCCGATGAGCGCCGCAGCGATCCCCTCGGTCGCCCCCGTCGTCACGAGGACCTCGCAGTCCGCGTCATAGTCGAGGCCGTAGTAGCCACGCTGGTGCGCGGCAATGGACTGGCGCAGCGCCGGGACACCTGGCCCCGGCGGATACTGGTTCTCTCCGGCGCGGATCGCGGCGATCGCCGCGTCGGCAATCTCGACAGGGCCGTCGGCGTCGGGAAAGCCCTGGCCCAGGTTGATCGACCCGGTCGCCACCGCAAGCGCGGTCATCTCGGAGAAGATCGTCGTGGCGAAGGGCGCCAGCCGTCCGCCGGTCGGGTCTTTCGACACGAGATGGATGGTACCGGCGCCCGAGGGGCAGGGAGGAAACCAAGCACCCGCCGTGCGCACCGGCACGCGCCCTCCCTAGGGTGCTCTCGTGCACGCCGCAGCGGGCTCACCCCTCGATCGGACAACCCTCGATCTTGGCATGGTCGCGCGGGCGGCGGCCACCAGCACGTTCGTCGTCGCCACGTACAATCTGCACGCCGGCGTCGACGGGTGGGGACGGCCGTTCGACGTCGTCGCGGCATGCCGCTCGGTCGACGCGGACGTACTCGTGCTCGAGGAGAACTGGGCCCCCGACGACGGCCCGAGCCTCGCCGCCCAGGTCGCTTCCACCCTCGGCTATCGCGCGTACGAGCACGCGCTGGCGGGGGGCCGGCTCGCCCGCCCGGACCCCGCCGCGGACGACAGGTGGATGCGCTCGTTCGACTGGCGCGGCGCCAGCCACGCCATCTACCTCGACAGCGAGCGCCCCTACGGCGGCAAGGTCAGGGCCTCGCGCCGATTCGCCGATGCCGCACAGGGCCGCTGGGGCATCGCGGTGTTGAGCAGGCTGCCGGTCGACGGCACCGAGGTGATCGAGCTAGGACGGCTGGCTCGCGACCGCGCGCGGCGCGCGGCGCTCGTCGTCAGCGTGGGCGTGGGCGATCGGACGGTCTGCGTCATCGGCACCCATATGTCGCACATCACCTACGGCGCCCCCCGCCAGTTCCTCCGGCTCCACCGGCGCCTGCGTGCCAAAGTCCGCGACGACCCGGCGGTTCTGGCGGGAGACATGAACTTGTGGGGACCGCCGGTGACGGCGCTCCTGCGAGGCTGGCGGCGCGCCGTGCGCGCCAAGACCTGGCCCGCCTGGCGCCCCCACAGCCACGTCGACCACGTCCTCGTGCACGGTGCGCTCGAGGTCGTCGGCGGCGAGGTCCTCGCGATGACCGAGTCCGATCACCGGCCGGTGCGCGTCTCGTTGCGCCTCGGCACTGGCGCTTCGAAGTAGCGCACCCGTGGGTCGAGCCGGCAACCGACCCGCTGGCACACATCCCATCGCCTCCCCACGGCGATGGAGGCGGGGAACAGTGGCTTCGCACGGCCCGACCACCACGCTCGTCGGGGCTCTCGTCGCTGCAACGTTCGCCGCGTGGGCATCTGGGACCAAGCCGTTCACGACGCCTGCGGACATCGCTGTCTCGATCCCCTCTGCCGTCTTCGCGGCCGCGCTCGTCCTCGAGCGCCGATGGCCCGACCGGGGCCCTTGGCAGCGGCTGCCCGTCGCTCGCCCCGAGAGCGACGGCGGGGGCGTGCTATGGCTTGGGATCATCGCCCTGCTCGTCGGAGTCGAGCTGGCGTCATACTTCCACGGTGGCCCGCGGGTCGACTATCCGACCTTGAGCTCGGGAATCGACGCGCTGTTCGCCCACCGCGAAGCGAAGGCGGCAGGCTTCTTCGCATGGTTGACGATCGGCTGGTTCCTTGCAAGACGATGACCTGGGCAAGACGATGACCTGGGCAAGACGATGACCTGGGCAGCCGTCACGTACGCGATATGGGCGTTCGTGACCCTCGCTGCGCTCTTCTTGTGGCTCGCGTCGTGGCGCGGCTGGCGCGTCGGGCGGTCGTGCGTCGGCAGGCCGTCCGCGCTCCTACGCGATGCCCTTGGTGGACGCACCTGGCTGCGGGTGGTCGTCGTCTTGGGCTGGGTCTGGGTGGGCGTCCACGTCTTCGCCCGCTGACCCCACGTCCCACAGCGCCTCGGGCTCGATGCCCTTGGTCTCGGGCAGGAGCAGCAACAGCCCCGTCGCGAGCATCATCGGCAGGAAGACGACAGCTGCAGCGAACCCGGCATGATCCGAGACGTGGCTCACGTCCGCCGCGACCCCGAAGGCGAGCAGCCCGACCACCGCGCCGACCACACCCGCAGCGATGTACCAGCCTGCGACCGAGGCCCGCACCGACGTGGGGAAGAGCTCGTTCGCGAGCGCGCCACCCGCAGGAGCGAAGACCGCACCGCACGCGACGCCGACGATGTACCCGCAGACCAACGCCCACGAGCTTCCCGTGTACGCGAGGGTGCCGAAGACAGCCAGTCCGGCCATCGACATGGCGACGGTGGGCCGCCGCCCGATCCGGTCCGCAAGCCAGCGTCCCAACAGCAGGCCGCCGAGACCGGCCGCACCGGCGCCGACGACCATGATGCTCGTGACGACGCCGCTCAGGTGGACATAGTTCTGCGCGTAGACGAAGATGAGACTGTTCGCAGGCCCGGTGATGACCGAGATGCAGAACGCGAGCAGCGCGACCACGGCCAACCTGCCGCGGAAGGGCCGCGCGACGGGTCCGAGGACGGGCTGCGCGACCTGAGCCGACGCGGCCACCCGCGCGAATCTCTCGGGCTCCACCAGCTTGCGCACGACGACCGGCGCGAAGACGAGCGGCACCACCGCCAGGGCGAAGATGCCGCGGAACCCGAGGAAGCTCGCGCCCAGGCTGTGGATGATCGCGATCGACCCGGCACCGACTGCGTAACCGCCAGCCGTCAGCGCCACCGCCTTCGCCCGTTCCCGCGAGTCGGTCAGCTCCACGGCAAGGACCTGCGAGAGGCCGACGGTCGCACTGAGGAACGGGCGGCCGATGGCGAAGATCCCGACGAACCACCAGTAGCTCGGGCTGAACGCGGTGAGCACGGTCAACACCAGGCCGATCCCGCAGGTGCTCACGAGCATCCGGCGCCGGCCCAGGCGGTCCGCCATCGAGGCGAGCGGCAACCCGAAGATGGACGCGGCGCGCGCGATCGCGAGGCCGACGCCGAGCATCGTGCCCGAGATGCCCACCTCGTCGGCGAACGTGGCACCCCCGCCCAGGTGGCCGAAGGTCTTCGCCACGCTCCCCAAGGCTGCCACTGCCCCGAACTGGCCGAACCCCGCGGCGAACGCCATGAGCGCGACGGCGATCACCGCCGGGTCCGTCCAGCGGTATACGCGGTACGGCGCCGCGGCGCCTGTCATCCCGCCCACCGTCCGCCCCGACAACGCGCGCCCGTCGCGCCCACAGCTCGAGGTTAGGGCTTCGACGTCTCGCCTACAGTGACGCCCCGCGACGACGGCGCGCGTTCCAACCCCTGTCGCACTCCCATGTCATCGAAAAATCGCGTGATATCTCTGTACCTCCCCGTCGACGCCTGCCACTATCGAAGCGTGCATACGCGTCGCGCAGAGTTCACCGTGTTCCTCTCCGATCGACCTTCCCCACTCTGCTAGCCCATGCCGCGACCGGTCGAAGGAGGGAGCTCGTACAACGCGGGGCTCGACGGCATCCGCGCCATCGCCGTGCTCGGGGTCATTGCCTACCACTTGAATTTTGGGTGGGCCGGCGGCGGCCTTCTTGGCGTCGCGGTCTTCTTCGTCCTGTCGGGTTACCTGATCACCGACCTGCTGCTCGCCCAGCTTCGGCGGCACGGCGCGCGCTCGTTCCGCCAATTCTGGCTGCGACGCGCACGTCGCCTGCTCCCCGCCCTCTTCGTCATGCTGGTCGTGGTCACCGTGTGGGCGACCCTGCTCGATCGCTCACAGCTGCCCGCCATCCGATCCGACTTCCTGCCCGCCGTCTTCTACTTCAGCAACTGGTGGTACATCTTCCACCACGTCTCCTACTTCGCCCAGTATGGGCCGCCGTCGCCGTTCGGCCACCTGTGGTCGCTCGCGATCGAGGAGCAGTTCTACCTGGTCTGGCCCCTCGCGCTGCTCGCCGCCCTACGCTGGGTGCACGACAAGCGACTCCTGATCGCCACCATCCTGACGCTCGCCGCGGGCTCCGCAATCGAGATGGCGCTCCTGTTCACGCCCTACACGGACCCGACGAGGGTCTACGACGGCACGGACACCCGCGCCTTCGAGCTCTTGATCGGCGCCGCGCTCGCCGTGGCCTTGCCGCGCGACCGCGCGTTCCGCCCACTCACTCCCCGCGCACGCACGGTGCTCGAGGCGGTGGGTGGCACGATGGTGGCCGGGATCCTCGTGATGTACTTCTTCACGGGGCAGTTCGAGCCGTTCATCTACCGGGGCGGCATGGTCCTGCTCTCGGTGTGCACGGCGGTCCTCATCGCGATCTGCGTGCATCCGGGTGCCCGCGTGGCGCGGGTCCTCGGCGTGGGCCCGCTGCGATGGATCGGCGAACGGTCCTACGGTGTCTACCTCTGGTCGCTGCCCATCATCGTGCTGACCACGCCGACAGGCGCCAAGGAGAACCTGCTGCGCGACCTGCTCGAGGTCGTCGCCATCTTCGTCGTCTCGGCGCTGTCGTGGCGCTATCTCGAGCAGCCGATCCGCCACGGCGCTCTCGGGCGGCTCTGGACGGAAGTTCGGTGGCGAAGGGCGTCGCGCGACTGGGGTGCCCTCGTACCTCACAGGAGGGGCCTGGTGACGGCCGGCTCCGTGTGCGCAGCGACGGTGATCTGCGTGCTCGGACTTTCAGGAGTCGTCACGGGTGCAGTCCAACCAGGGTCGACGGTCAAGACAGTCCTGCCACCAGCGCATCATCACACCCCGCCGCCCCGCGTGCAGCGACGCCACACCGGGCGAACAAAGACCACCGTCGGCAGCACCACCCCGGCGGCACCCGCCGGCGAGGGAGTCACCGTGATCGGCGACTCGATCATGGTGGACGCGTCCCCGTACCTCCGTGAGATGCTGCCCGGCGCGGTCATCGATGCGCAGGTGGGCCAGCAGCTCTATCAGGTGCTCACACAGGTCCCGCAGTTGAAGAAGGCGGGCGACATCGGCAACCGCCTGATTCTCGAGCTCGGCACCAATGGGTACTACTCGGTCACACAGCTAGAAGCCCTGCTCCACGCGCTCGGGCCAATGAAGAAGATCGTGCTCGTCAACACCCGCGAGACACGCCCTTGGGAGCAGGCGGTCAACCAGACGATCGCCACCGTCGCCAAGAGCTACCCGAACACGACGATGGTCGACTGGTACGACATCGGGGCGAAGTATCCCCAGTACTTCGAGCCGGACCAGGTGCACCTGAACCCCCAGGGTGCCCAGTACTTCGCGTCGCTTCTCGTGCATGCCCTCGAGACAGCGCACGACACGTCCGCACCCCCTCCGCCCGCCAAGCGGGCCCGGGAAGCAAGGCGCACCACCCGGCATCGTGTGTGAGTAGACCCCCCATGGGCCGGGATCAGCGATGAAAAGACCCCGAGTGTGGCCAGCCCCCGCCGCAACACCTCATCAAGTTTCAGGGCCAGGACGCCGAGGGGTGAGGCATGGATCCAGGTCACAGCCCGGCGCGCGGTGCGGCCACCCCGAGATTCGACCGCCGCAGGAGCCTCGGGGTGCTGGGCCGCCTCGTCATCTTGGTGCTCGTGCCCCTCGCCGCGCTCTCCCTCGTGTCGACGTACCTCGCTCTCGGCCTTGCCCGCGACGCCTCGAGCGCTCGTGCGATCAGCCAGTATGCCGAGCAGGTGGCGACCAGGCTCTCGGCCGAAGAAGACGTCGTCGTCGAGCACAGCATGGCGATGGCGAGCTACGACACCGAGCTGAGTGGGTTCTCGGTCACGCAAGCCGCCGGCGTGCTCGGCATCAACATCGACGATCTTTTGCACGCGGCCTGGGCGAAGACGAACCGAGCGGTCGCACGCGTCTCGCCAGCGTTGCGCTCCCGAGTCGCCCGCGAGCTCGTGTCGATGCGCGTGGCGGTCCGCAGCGGTGGTCTGTCAGGCCGTGCCTACACCAATGGCTATGTCAGGATCGAGTCGGCGCTCGGCAACGCTGCGGCATCGGCACTCCGCTCACTGCGGGCAGCCACGCTCTCGGCGCCGAGCAAGTCCGCGTCGCCCTTGCTCGCCCTCCAGTCATGTGACGAGCTCGTCCAAGCGAGCGCCGACGAGGTGCGGGACGAATCGAAAGTGTGGTTCACACCCGGGGCCGACATCCATCGCGCTGCCCTTCGGCTCGCTGGCGACATGGCCCTGCTCCACTCGGCCGGCGCGCACCTGGCGCAGGCCGGGATCCCCGCCGCGGCAGCCGCCTGGCGCGCATATGCGACGTCACCTCGCATGGGAGGCTTCAATCAGCTCCTGACCGACGGTGCGCTCGGGATGCCGATGCCGTTCCACGCCGGCCACATCGACGCGGCACCCGGGACCATCCCGTTCACCACCCTGATCGCCGGCTTCCACGCGATCCCCGACCATGCTCGGCTGATCACCGCGGCGGTCGACGTCACCACGAGCAGCGCCCGTCGGCGGATGGCGGTCGTCGCGGACCACAGTAGCGTCCAGTACGAGCTGTGGCTGATCGCGCTCGCAACGGCCGGCCTGATCTTCCTGAGCGGTGCCGTCCTGCTGGCGCTGTCCATCTCGCATCCACTCCGCCGGCTCGAAGACGCGGCCTTGTCGGTCGTTGCCGGCGAGCTCGGGGGGGGTTCGCTGCCCACCACCGGGCCAAAGGAGATGACGACGGTCGCGGCAGCGTTCAACTCGCTGATGGCCAATCTCAGACTGCTCGAGGCAAAGGCCCAGGCTCTCGCCTCCTGCGACTTCGACAACGAGGTGCTCTCCGCCCCTCTTCCTGGACTTCTCGGCGCCTCGTTGCAGGACTCGGTCCACCTGCTCGCAGGATCGATCCACGACCGCGACCAGCTCCAGCAGCGCCTCGCCCACGAGGCGACGCACGACGCGCTCACCAACCTGTTGAACCGGGCAGCCGCCATCAGCCAGCTCCAGCTGACGCTCGACCGGGCGGCCAGGCACGTCGACACGACCGCGGTCTTCTACATCGACCTCGACAACTTCAAGCAGATCAACGACGTTCACGGCCACCAGGCGGGCGACCTCGTCCTGCGCGAGGTGGGAGCACGACTGCTCGCTGCGTCGCGCCGAGGGGAGATCGTCGCCCGGCTCGGCGGCGACGAGTTCCTCGTGGCGGCAGAACGGGTCGAGTCAGCGGAAGAGGCACAGGCGATCGGCGATCGGCTGCTCGCATCCCTGACGGCGCCGTGCACCTGGAACGGTGTGAAGCTGAGCAGCGGCGCGTCCGTCGGGCACGCCCTTTGCCGTGGTGACGAGGCGACCGCAGCCGAGCTCCTCTCGCGTGCCGACCTCGCCCTCTACGAGGCAAAACGGGCCGGCGGCGGCCGGATCGGGGTCTACGACAAAGGTCTCCAGGAGCGTCTCGCACTGCGTGACGAGATCGAGCGCCAGCTGCGCGCCGATCTCGACGAGGGCGGCGGAGGCCTCGTCCTCTACTACCAGCCGGTCGTCGACACCCACATGCACATGATCGAAGTGGAGGCGCTGCTGCGCTGGAACCGGCCAGGTGTCGGCCTCGTCGGCCCCGACCAGTTCATCCCGATCGCCGAGCGAACGGACCTCATCATCGCGATCGACAACTGGGTGCTCGACTCGGCCGTGCGCCAGCTCCAGGCCTGGTCCACCGATCGATCGCTCGCCGACGTCGGCGTCGCCGTGAACGTGTCTGGCCGCCACGTCGTCGACCAGTCGCTGCCGGGCTACGTCGCGGAGCTGATTTCCGGGAGCGGCGTCGACCCCCGGCGCCTCACGATCGAGGTGACCGAGACGGTACTTCTCGACGACCTTGCCCTCGCCGCCGACCAGCTCGGCCAGCTCCAACAGCTCGGCGTGCACGTGGCGATCGACGACTTTGGCACCGGGTACACGTCGCTCGCCCATCTCCAGCACCTCCCCGTCGACGCGCTGAAGATCGACCGCAGCTTCGTGGCCGCCCTGGGGACCGCGTCCGATACGTCGCTCATCCGGATGATCATCGAGCTCGCCCGGCACCTCGGCCTGCTCACGGTCTCCGAGGGCGTCGAGACCACCGAGCAGATGAACCTATTGGCCGAGCTCGGGACCGATCGAGTGCAGGGCTTCCTCTTCGCCCGCCCCATGCCGCCCGACGCGCTCACCGAGTGGGCGACGCACCAGGGCGCCGTCCCCGACGGCGTCGCGATCGACGCGCGGCGCTGAGCGGCCGCGACGGCGGGTGCCGCGCGCGCGGACCCGGCCGCAGAGCTCGGCCGCCGACAGCGCCCATGGCGATGCCCGCGTCGGCCACGTGCCCTGCCACCCCGCATCCGGTGCCCGAGGAGGAGACCGAAACCGTTTGCAGTCGGACAAGGCCGTTTCCGCCGATGCCAGAACCAATCCTGGAAACACGAGAGGAACCCCGAGGAGGGGTGCAGCGTGAGTGATCACTCTCGCTCACTTGGCTGCAACGGAGGGCATCAGTACGGCTCGACGTGCTCGAAGTAGCGGCGGGGATTGACGACCAGCATGGTGGTGATCTGCTCCTCGGTGACGCCTTGCTCGCGCAGCGCCGGCAGCACGTCGCGCGAGATGTGCTCGTAGTGCCAGTTGGGCACTACTTGGGCCAGCAGGCCGGGCGGGAGCCAGTCGATGTAGCACGAGGCGTCCTGGGAGAGAACCATCTGCGCCGTGTACCCCTCGGCACACAGTCGGGCCACCGTGCCGACCCGCTGTTCGAAGGAAAGCACCGCGTCGATGCCGAAGCGGTCCATGCCCAGGTACGAGCCGGCGTCGGCGATGGCCCGCAGGTAGTCGAGGTCGGTGGAGTCGCCGCTGTGGCCGATGACGACACGGCTGAGGTCGACGCCTTCCTCGGCCAGCACCCGCTGGGCCTGCAGGCCTCCCTGGTTGTGGACGTCAGTGTGGACGGTGATGGGGACCCCGGTGCGCAGGTGTGCTTTGGCCACAGCCCGCATGATCCGCTCCACGCCTGGGGTCATGCCCGGAGCGTCGATGGCACACTTCAGGAAGGCAGCCTTCACGGTGGTGCCTGCGATCCCCTCGGTGATGTCGGAGACGAAGAGCTCCACCATCGGCTCCTCGCCGCCGAGGAGCGTACCGGGGCCGACGAAGTGGAAGGGGAACGGCACGTCATTGTACGTGTACATGCCGGTCGCGGCCACGATGTTGATGTCGACCTGCTCGTTGACCCGCTGGATGCGGGGGATGTAGCGGCCCAGGCCGACGACGGTAGGGTCGACGATGGTGTCGACGCCGAGGGCTTTGAGGCGC
Source organism: Actinomycetes bacterium (assembly GCA_021850345.1). Next base: position 10,442 of record JAJZMN010000087.1, read on the forward strand.
CGAAGCTTGTCGACGGCGTCGGAAACGCGCTCCTCCTCGTCCCAGCCCGCCGGGTAATTGGCGAGCATGTCGGGGGTGAGCACGAAGACGTGCTCGTGCATGAGCGTCGTGCCGAGCACGGCACTTTCGACCGGCCCGCGCACCGTTGCCACCTCTGCCATGTGAGCGTCCCCCTACCCGGCACCCGGAGGCAGTCCCCGGATCGGCCCAGCCTCGCACGTCGGCTCCGACAGTGGGCGATCGGTCGGCGGGGTCTACCGCGCCGACGTGCTGGAAAAGGGCTGCCGTTCCCTCCATGACGGGCAGCACGGCAGTTGCACCGAGGTTGCCCAAGTCGAGGATGGTCGACCCGTCGGTGACGACGGCGACGCGAGCTGGGTTCGGCCGCTCACTGCCCGGACCCCTTCGACCTCCTCGATGGCGCGATGGAGCGTAGCCGCGTGAGCCTCTCCGACGGCGTTGCACGTCACGTCTACGACCAACCTCGGTGGGCCGATGCCGTTCACAAGTCGTTGCCGGCGTAGGAGAGGTTGAAGCTCTTGTTGGCGAGCGGGAAGTCCGGGACGATCGTGTCGGCGAGGGCCACCGACAGTGCCGGCCAGGTGAGGAAGGAGGGGTCGACGACCTTGCAGCGCTGCACGCGCCCGGCACCGTCGATCTCGACTCGATGAACGATCGTGCCCCGCCAACCCTCCGCGATCCCGATCCCCGAGCCCCCTCGTCGCACCGGTGCAGCGGCACAGGTGTCGAGCGAACGTACGCTCTCCGCCAGGTCGGTGACGAGGCGCAGCGACACGACGATCTCACGGGCACGGACCAAGAAGCGGGCCATCACGTCGCCGCCCTCCTCGACCACGGGCGTCAGGTCGGCGCCGAGGTCGACGAAGGGGTGCGCCACCCGGGCGTCGATGGCGATCCCTGACGCCTTCGCCACCACCCCGAGCACCCCGATCGCCGCTGCATCTGCCTGGGACAGTCTCGCCGTCCCCTTGAAGCGGTCCATGACCACGGTGTTGGAGGTGGCGAGACCCACGAGGTCCTCCACGCGCTCTCCGATCTCGTCGAGCTCAGCTTGGGTGGGAAGCCGCAGCAGCGCGGCCGCTCCGGGGTGGATGGCGCCGCGCAGCAGGCGATGCCCGGTCACCTCGGCGGCCACGCGAAGCAGCCGCTCGCGGAGCGTGAGGGCACGGGACTGGGCGATGCCGAAACCGACGTCGTTGCACAGGGCACCGAGGTCGCAGACGTGGTTGGTGATCCGCTCCAGCTCGATGACGAGCGCTCGCAGCCGTCCGGCGGCCTCGGGGATCTCGATGCCCAGGGCGTCTTCGACGGCAAGGCAGTAGGCAAGCGTGTGGGCGGCGGCGGTGTCGCCCGAGATCCGCTCGGCGAGGACCACGCCGTCGGTGACCGCTCGACCCTCGAAGAGCTTCTCGATGCCGCGATGGACGAACCACAGCCGGGCCTTCATCTTGAGGATGGTCTCGCCAACCACCGAGAAGCGGAAGTGACCCGGCTCGATGAGCCCGGCGTGGACGGGGCCAACGGGTATCTCGTAGACGCCGGGTCCCTCCACGGCGACGAAGGGGAACGGCTCGGCGTCTACGCGCATCGGTGGCAGCGGGCCGGCATCGTGGCGCATCGGGTGCCACGCCCTCGGCCAGTGCTGGTGGAGCACGAGGGGGCGGAGGAAGGGATGGCCAGTCGGCG
>JAJZMN010000087.1:12158-16968 GCA_021850345.1 Actinomycetes bacterium
GATGCCGAACAGGTCAGCCATCTCCCGCTCGAAGCGACTGGCCGAGAACGACCAGGCGGCGAGGGAGGGCACCGTCGGGTGGTCGGGGTCGAGGCGCACCTGTAGCTCGGCGCGGCGATCAGGAGGCCCGGCGCAAAAGGTGTACACCGCCCGCAACGCATAGCCGTCGTCGTGCCCGGCGACCAGAGCGAGGCGGAACCCTGCATCGAGGAGCACCTTGGCCGCACCAGCGAGCTCGTCGGGTGCGACGAGCTCGCTGGTGCGCGTCGGCACAGGAACTGCTCGCTCCCCGAGCGTCATCGGACAACGACCCGAGCAGCGGCATGAAGGAGCGACTGGAGCGGCCAGGCGGACAGCCCGAGAGCGGCACAGGCCACCAGGCCCCCTACGAGGGGGATGCCGACGAAGCGTGACGTGGCCGAGGGGGTGGTCCCGCTGCCGCCGAGGAGGAGGTGCCGACCGTGGGTCATCACCGCGGCGAAGATCACTGCCATCGCCAGGAGCGACAGGCCCGCTGCCCAGCCGAGACCGACCGCCACCTCGCCACGGATCATGTTGACCTCGCTCACGAACAGGCTGAAGGGCGGAAGGCCCAACAGCGCGACGAGGCCGAAACCGAAGATCCCTCCGAGCAGTGGTCGCCGGGCGAGGAGGGCAGGGATCTTGTCGATCTCGCTCGTGCCCTCGACAAGGAGGATCTCGCCTGAGGCAAGGAAGAGCACCGCCTTGGCGAGCCCGTGGCCCAAGATGTGGAGCAGGACCGCTGCGATGGCAAGCGTCGTGCCCGCCGCAGCGCCCAGGGCAATGAGGCCCATGTGCTCGATGCTGTGGTAGGCGAGCATCCGCTTCACGTCGCGCTGGGTGAGCAGCAGCGAGGCGGCGACGAGGAGCGAGGCGAGACCGACGATGACGAGCAGCGTGCGCGTGAAATTGGGGCCGAGCGCTCCGTCGGCGATCGCCTTGAACCGCAAGAGCGCGTAGAACGCGACGGTCAAGAGCACGCCGGACATGAGGGCGGACACCGGGGCCGGTGCCTGGCTATGGGCGTCGGGCAGCCAGCTGTGCATGGGAGCGAGCCCGACCTTGGTGCCGTAGCCAAGGACGAGGAGCGCCATGGCAAGGCGTATGACGTCGGGATCGAGGTGGTGCGAGGCGTGCATGAGCGAGGTCCAGTCGAGGACCGAGGCGCCGGTCGGGTGCCCGGGGACGTGGAGGGCGGCGAAGTAGACGAGCACGGTGCCCAAAAAGGCGAGCGCGATACCGACCGAGCAGATGAGGACGTACTTCCATGACGCCTCGAGTGCCTTGTCGTTCCGGCGATGTCCGACGAGAAAGGTGGTGGCGACCGTCGTCGCCTCGATCGCCACCCACAGGGCCCCGAGGTTGGCTGCGAGCACGGCAGCGAGCATGCAGGCAACGAAGGCCTGGACGAGAACGCTGTAGAGCGAAGCATGGCGGGAGGTGTGCTCGCCGCGAGCGAGCTCCACTTCGAGGTAACGGATCGACTGGATGGAGGCGAGGAGCGAGATCGTGCCGATGACGACGACCATGAAGGCGCTGAGCGCGTCGGCGCGAAGCGCTCCGTCGAGCCCGCCGGCCACGTGGCGGTGGTCCGTTTCGGCCGCGAGCACGACGCCGAGTCCGAGCACCGCGGCATTTGAAAGCACCATTGCCCAGCCGACGGCGCGACGCCAGGGAAGCGCGCCTGCCAGCGCGCCGGCGCCGAGGGGAACGGCGAGGATCACGGTCACCAGCATCAGTCGTGGAGCTCCCGGAGTTGGTCGAGATCGACGTGGCCGAAGCGGGTCCGCATGGAGGAAGCGAGCACCTGGAGCACGACCACGACCAAGAGGACGTCCAAGGAGGCACCGAGCTCGACAAGCAGCGGCACCCCGGCGGTGAGGAGAAAGGCGGCGAGCGCCACCCCGTTGTCGATGAGCAGTAGGCCCACGATCTGCGAGACGGCCTTTCGCCTCGTGACGAGGACGAAGAACCCGACCAGCACCGTGGCGAGCCCGAAGGGGGCGAGCCGGGTGAGCGAATCGGGGAAGAGCGAGGTGAGCCGACCGGCGACGAGATAGGAGAGGACGACGAGCACAGCTGCAGCGACGAGAGAGGCCGGGACGTTGACGAGCGGTGCGGTCTCCCGGCTTCCTGGGTCTTGCCGGACGACCCGCGCGAGGAGGCCCGGGATCACGATCCCCTTGGCAAGAAGGACGACACCGGCCACGACGCCGAGGCCGACATCACCGGCGTGGACGGCGAGCACGGCGGACAGAGTGGCGAGGGCGACGCCTTGCAGCGCGAGCACCGAGATCAGCGCGCGGAGATCTCTTCGCCACAGGGTGAGCACCGCGCAGGCGAGGACCACACCGGCCGCCAGCTGGACGAGGTCGAGCGCGCCGCCTGGCTTCATCGCGTCACCAGCCCGGTCGTGACTGCCACGACGGCGAGGACGAAGCCACCAGCCAACAGCTCGGGTACCCGGAAGAGGCGAAGCTTGGCCGTCGAGATTTCGACGAGCGCGACCAGCGCGGCAACGGTAGCCGTCTTGGCGCCGAGAGCGGCGAGCGCGACCAGGATGCCGAGGCCGCTGCCGGAGGCGTCGATGCCCCATGGGAAGAACAGGTTGGCGACGAGGGCGAACAGCAGGCCGAGGCGCATTGCCTCGCCGGTGGTGACCAGCGCGAGGTCGGGACCTGCATCCTCGAGGATCATCGCCTCGTGGATCATCGTGAGCTCGAGGTGGGTGGAGGGATTGTCGACGGGGACCCGTCCGGTCTCGGCGAACACGACGACGACAAGCGCAGCGAGGGCGAGGACCCGTTCGGGACTGGCGAGCCACCCGGGATGGGCGAGGGTGCCGGTCACGATGCCCGGCAGGTTGGAGGTCTTGGCTTGGACGGCGAGGGCGAGGACGGCGACGAGCAGCGCCGGCTCGGAGATGGCCCCGATGGTCATGGCCCGGCTCGACCCCATGCCGCCGAAGGCGGTGCCGGCGTCGAGGCCGCCGAGTGCCACTGCCACCGACCCCATGAGGAGGAGGTAGACGACGACGAAGACGTCCGCGCTGGACCCAAGAACCGGTCTCGTGGTGAGGAGCGGGCTGACGGCGGCGGCCACCGCGGTGGAGGCGACGAGCACGAGCGGCGCCAGGGCGGCAACGACGCTCGTGTGCTCGGCCCGGACGGCTTCCTTGCCCACGAGCTTGCGCACATCGGAGAGCCCCTGGGTAATCGGCGGACCGATCCGTCCTTCGGCGCGGGCCCGGATCTTTGCCATCAGCCCGAGGAGGAGTGGGCCGCCGAGGAGGACAGCGGCGACCTGGAGGACCGATGCCCCGATCTTCGGCGCCAGCGGACCGCTCTGGGACGCGACGGTGGCGAACAGCCCGGTCACGCCAGGACGACCAGGATGAGCACCAAGGCGACGAAGCCAAAGGCAAGGTAGCGGTGGACGCTGCCGCTGGGGACGCGGCGCGCCTGGCGCCCCCACCACGACACGGCAGCGATCACCGGCTGGTAGAGGACTCGCTCCAATGCGTCGTCGATGCGGTGGCGGTAGGAGATGGCCTCGGGAAAGTAGCGGGACTCGGTGGTGTGGGTGACCTCGAGGTCGTAGTCGGGTCGGAGCACGTCGGCGAAGACCCGCTGGAGCGGCTCGGCGAAGGAGGTGGCGGTGATCTCCATCCGCGCCGTCTGCGGCTCCCGCCCGCATCCCCACGCTTCAGCACGCCGAGGACGGCGCAGATCGGCGCGCCGTGGGGCAAGGCGCAGCACACTCCAGGTGACGAGCAGCCCGGCGACGAGCCCGGCGACGAGCAGCGCCGGCTCGATGGCCCCGTGCAACGAGGCGAGGTCGAGCCCGAGCCCGGACCGCAGAGCCCTCGGAGCAGCCCCGCCGAGCCCGGAAGCGGCTGCTCGGTCGAGGAGAGGGAGCACCACGCCAGGGACGACTCCGAGCGCGACGCACCCCCCGGCGAGGAGCGCCGTGCCGGCGAGCATGGAGGGCTCGGCCTCCCGGGCGGCACGGGCTCCCTCGGAGCGTGGCTGGCCGAGGAAGCCGATCCCGAGAGCTTTCACGAACGCCGTGGCGGTCAGCCCGCCGGTGATGGCCAGGGCGGCGACCCCGACGAGGAGGGTGGCCTCGGTCGCCGCCGATCGAGAGGCGAAGCCGTGGAGAAGCCCCTGGAGGAGGAGCCATTCGCTGGTGAAGCCGTTCAGGCCCGGCAGCGCGCTGATAGAGAGCGCTCCGATCCCGAATAGGGCGGCGGTGACAGGCATCCGGCGAGCGAGGCCACCGAGGTGGTCCAGATCCCGGGTACCCGCCGCATGCTGGAGGCCGCCGGCGCCGAGGAACAGGCAGCCCTTGAACAGGGCATGGTTCACGAGATGGAACAGTGCGGCGAGCAGGGTCAGCTCCGCCAGGAGCCTGTCACCGCCGGTGAGCAGCGCCCCGGTGGCGCCGACGCCGATCAACACGAGGCCCACGTTGTCCACCGTCGAGTAGGCGAGCAGGCGTTTGAGGTCGCTGCTGGCAGCGGCGTGGAGGGCTCCAAAGACGGCCGAAGCGACGCCCAGCGCGGCGACCGCCAACCACCACCACAGCACCCCGCCACCAAGCAGGTCCTCTCCGACGCGCACGATCCCATAGACACCGAGGTTGACCATCGCCCCCGACATGAGCGCGGAGATGGGGCTCGGCGCCTCGGGGTGGGCGCGGGGCAGCCAGACGTGCAGCGGGACCGCTCCGGCCTTGGAGGCGAACCCGAGGAGGACGAGGACGAAGACAGATGACTTGACCCCAGTCG